>JAHZHV010000058.1:0-10764 GCA_019420085.1 Christensenella sp. | reverse complement strand
CGTCTGGATCGCCGCGGCGATGTTTGCGCTCATTTTCCTTGACTCTCTTGTTTTAAACAAAAAACTGACGCGCCGCCAGATCCGCGCGTTTACCGAAACATACGGCCGTGAATCCTGCGAATATAAACTGTCCTTTTTCAAAGACAGCGTGCGGCTTCAAAACCTAACCAGCGGCGCGCAGGCCGTCATCCGCTACGAAAGCTGCAGACGCCTTTTCAAGACGCGCGATCTTTATCTGCTTCAAACCGACGCAAAGCAGATCATTCCCATATTCAAAAGCGGTTTTTCCGGCATCCGGGCAGAGGAATTCATTCCGCTGCTGCGGCAATACGCGCCGCATGTACGCATCCGCTGAATCATCCTCAAAAAAAAGAAAAAGCGCAGGACTGCCTCCTTCTTGCAAAAGAATGGAAGGATTCCCGCGCTTTTTTGTTTTGCTTATGCCCCGGCCTGCGCAATCGCGTCGCTTTGTTCCAGCATCCACTCAATGAACACCCCGTATCCGCGCGTAGGGTCGTTGACAAAGACATGCGTCACGGCGCCGATCAGCTTTGCGTTCTGTATCAGCGGGCTGCCGCTCATCCCCTGTACGATGCCGCCGGTATTGCGCAGCAATTGCTCGTCGGTCACGCGGATGACCATGCTCTTTGCCTGCGCGCTGCGCTGCGGCGTAATCTTCTCGATCATGCAGTCGTAGGCTTCAAGCGTCCCGTCCACCTGACACAGAATCTGCGCCGGCCCCCGCTCGACCTGACTGCGCAGGGCAATCGGCAGTACGGTCTGCTCCGACAGCTGCTGCACATCCTGCAATTGCCCGAAAATCCCAAATGCATTATTGCGCAGGATATTGCCGACGCTCGTTTGATCGATGCTGTAACTGCCGCTGATCTGCCCCGGCGCACCGACCTGGCCCGGTGTAATTCCCGTGATCTTCGCCGCAACGACGCATCCCTGCTGCACCGTCAGATATTGATGGGTATCGCCGTCGACGATGCCGTGTCCAAGCGCGCCGTACACGCCGTTTTCCACATCTGCATACGTCAGCGTCCCCACGCCCGCCGTCGAATCGCGCACCCAGATGCCCAGGCGATACATCCTGCTGCCCGCCTCAAGGACCGGTTGTGCATAGACATGCAGCGTCTGATCCTCGCGCACAATAGCAAGATCCACCACATCCGCATTTAAATCCGTCAGGCTTTCACTCATGAAAGCCGCATTTTCCACCTTCTGACCGTTGATGTGCGTAATCAGGTCGCCCGGCAAAAGGCCCGCTTCCACAGCCGGATCGCGCCAGGTTCCCGCTTCATCCAGTACCTTCGACGTCCCTACAACCAGCGCACCGTCCGTCAAAAGCGCAATGCCCAAAAGCTGTCCGCCCGCCTGCAGCGTGCGCTCCTGCACGACGCTGACTTCCACGCTCTTAATCGGCAGTATCCCAAACAGCGAAAAGGATGTCTGCGCACTTCCCGTTGCCGCCTGCGCCTGCATGCGCGTACCAAGCGTCTCGTCTTCGGAGGCACTGACGCTGACGGGAAGCGGATCACCGCCGATTCGAATGCCGAAGGGCAGCTGCATCGCAATCGCAGTATCCTGCGTCAGCGTAATGGATTTTGGCAATGCGTCAATACTTTGAAAATAGCTGCTGTGCGCGGCGGCAAATAAAAGCGCGGCGGCAAAATACTGCACACGCCGTTTCCCTGCTTTTGACATCGAGATCGTTCCTTCCTCTTTTTTGATTGTGTATATTAGTGTCCGTCCATACCGCGCCCGCTATACCCGATTGCGTAAATTCGATTTGCAGTTTATAATCATTAATGTTTTTCAAATATTCTTGCATGCAAAAAGGGGGATGCATTCATGATTATCGATTTTCACACACATTGTTTCCCCGACGCGCTTGCAGAAGGCCAGCGGCAACATTCCTGCGCACAGCGACGGCACCGCAGGCGGGCTGATTGCCAGCATGGATCGCGACGGCGTGGATATTTCCGTCGTGCTGTGCATCGCAACCAATGCACATCAGCAGCACAGCGTCAATGATTTTGCCGCTTCCATTCAAAGCGACAGGCTGATCTGCTTTGGTTCCGTCCATCCGGAAAGTCCCGACGCGCTGGAGGAACTGGACCGCATTCAAAGCCTCGGCCTGCGCGGCGTCAAGTTCCATCCGGAATATCAGAATTTCTTCGTAGACGACGAAAAAATGAAGCCGATTTACAAAAAGATTTCACAGCTGGGGCTGCCCACCGTCTTTCACGCCGGGTACGACCTTGCCTACGGCGCGCCGGTGCATTGTTCGCCGCAGCGTCTGGCGCGCGCGCTGCGCTGGTTCGATTCGCCCGTCGTGGCGGCGCACTGGGGCGCCTGGTGCGACTGGGAAGGCGTATTGCAGCATCTGTGCGGCCTTCCGCTGTATTTTGATACATCCTTTGGGCAGGGCTCGATCCCGACGCCCTTTGCGAAGGAAATTGTGCGCCGGCACGGCACGCAGCGCATTGTCTTTGGCTCCGACAGCCCGTGGCACACGCCGCGTCAGGATATGGAATTTGTCAAAAGCATCCTGCCGCAGGCGCAGGCCGACGCCGTTTTGGGACAAAACGCACAGGCGCTGCTCGGTCTGTAAACCGGCTGCAATCCGTTTCACCGCAAAAAAAAGCTTCAAAGCCGTTCCAATGGCTTTGAAGCTTTTTTCTATCCGCATCCTTGCGGTTCTTTTTTTCACGTCAGCAATCCTGCGATGCGTGTGTGCACAGCGCCGCAAGCTCGTTTCGATAGACCGCCTGCGCGTATCCCTCCAGTCCGTCGCGCTCGCTGACCTGCAAGTTGGAAGCGCCGGTTACGGACATGACAGCCTCGGCGATGACGGCGGCGGCGGCAATGATGTCTGCACGTCTGGGCGAAAGTCCGGGCAGCTGCAGCCGTTTGGAAAGCGGCATTTGGCAAAGCGTCTTTGCAAACTGCGCAATTTGCGCCGCCTGCAGCGTCGCGTCCTGCACCCGCTGCGGGTCATAGACTGTAAGCTGCTGCTGCATCGCGCACAGCGTTGTAAACGTCCCGCCCACACCGATGAGCGTATCATACGGACCCAGCTGCTGTGCAATCGGCCCCAGCATATCCTGCGCATATTCAGAAAGCTTTGCGCGCGACGCATCGTCAAGGCATCCCTGCGCATCGGCAAAGCGCTCGCGCATGCGCACCGCGCCAACGCGCGCGCTGTCGCCAAAGGCAAGTCTGCCCCCTGTTCCGACGCAGAGTTCCGTGCTGCCGCCGCCGATATCCGCAACGATACATGTGCCCGCCTTGCCCTGCGCCGCACCGTAAAAACCAATTGCCGACTCCGCATATCCGCTCAAAATATCCAGCCGGACGCCCTCCTGTGCACACAACGCCACAAAGGCATCCCGATTCGGCGCCTCCCGTACGGCGCTTGTGGCATACGCACCCAAAAGCGTATAGCCCTCCCGCTTTGCCTGCGCGGCAAATTCTCCCACCGCGGCAGCCGTACGGCGCATGGGCTCTTCCAAAAGCAGATCCGTACTGCTTGTCCCCTCGCCGATGCGCGTGGTGGAAACATACTTCTTCTCCCGAATCAATATGCCATGGTCCATATGTCCAAGCACCAGCCGGACGGAATTGGTTCCCACATCAATCGCCGCAACGCGCGCCGCTTCGTTTTTAACCAAGCTCGTTTTCCTCCCTGCGTCATACTTCACAAACAAAAGCCGTGCTGCGCGACATGCGCGCCAACACGGCCATTTTCATACCTTCTTCCCCTTCACGGATTCTGCGTCTCCTCCGGCTCGTCGGTTTCCGCAATATAGAGGATCTCGTTTTCCTTTACCCAGCCAAGCTGCCGGCGCGCCGTCTGCTCGATATTCTCCAGCGAGTCCGCAGAGGCGATCTGACTTTCCAGCGAGTCGTTATACGCCTGCGCCTGCTCGATCTGCTCATCCAGCTGCGCCAAAATTTCCTGCTGCTGGGCAAGTTTTACGTTTGCCTTGATAAACTGAACGGCAAACAAAGCGACGACAACCAGTGCGACCAGCACGTAAAACCGCTTATTCACTTTAATACGGCGCTTTACGGCCACAAGGTATCCCCCGCTTCTTTTCCAAAAATCTGTGTGTGGTTTATCATACCACACTATGGCGGCATTTGAAAAGGTTTTCTCTAATTTTCCTCTTCTGGTTTTTTCTTCCAGCGCGCCTTCATCCACGTCGCCGCGCGCTGCGTCATCCTTCGCACATAAGAACCTATGCCAGCGGCATACAGCGCCATGCCGCATGCGGCGGCAAAAAAAGCATACACGCTGATCCGACCGCCGTTTCCCTGCACAAGCAGCCACAAAAACCAGCATGCCGCCGCAAGGACATACAACACGTCTATCAGTGTGCAAAGCCACTTTTGTTTCACCCAGAGCAGGCGAAAAAAGCGCAGAATATCGTAGAAAAGTCCCGCCGCCGCACCGCCGCAGGCAAGCAGAAGGAGCGTGGGAAGCTGCACGGCCAGCTGTTCCTGCGTCATGAGAAGATCCGCTCCCAAAGATTTTTCGCACTGCGCGTCTTTTCATAGACCGCCGCGTCGATCTGCCCTTCCAGAATCAGCTGTCCCGATTCAAGATCCAGTTTTTTCATATGCAGGTCCTGCCCGTCGATGCGAAGCGGCCCGTCCTCCGTGACAAGCAGTACGATGTTCTCGTCAAAGCGTTCCACCTCATAGACGCCGCGCAGCGCCATTCTCTGGCGAGATTCCAGCGTAAAGGCATGCGCGCGCACGGGTTTGCGTTCTTCCTGATTCATACCCGTCAAATCCTCCCGTCATCCGTTTTTTTAGAAATGGAAAACGGATGGGATTGTCCCATCCGTTTTGTACATCCCACTATTTTCTTATGCCGGAATGCGGGCGCATATGCCCCACTCTTTACCGCAGCCGGATCATCATGCTGACGCGGCCGTCTGCAATGATATCTCTGCGGCGGCCGCCGTAGCGCGTCCATACGTCAATCAGCCATTCGTCCTGATCGGTCATCACACCGCTGACAGCCTCAAGATCCATTGTGATTGCCTCATCCATCAAAAGATTAAACGCATCGTCCACACTCTTTGGCGACATATACCGCGTTCCGATCCAGAAGGAAAGCCGCGCCGAATTGGCGACAAAATCCCGGTAGGCCAGCATGCCAAGCCCTACCGCGTGATCGTCTTCCACCAACGCATACACCTTTGCGCCGTTTCTGCGGCTCATCGTGTCGTAGTATTCTTCAAACTCCACGACGCTGCGCGGCGCGCGTCCGCTTCGGATCGACTCAATCAGCGCCTTATCCGTATTGAGGATGACGATCAAATCCTCGGCCCATTTGCCTTTTGCTTCCTTCAGAACCATCCAATCGCCTCCCGATCTTCCTGACAAAAGATGCCGTGCCGTCCTCAGGCGCGTCTGAGTTTTTGACCCTGCTTGGTATCCTCCACGACGTATCCCATCTGCGCAAGCTGCCGGCGCAGTTCATCCGACTTTGCATAATCGCGCGCCTCTCTTGCCGCTTTGCGCTGCGCAAGAAGTTCCAGCGCCCTGGGATCGTCGATTTCGGCCGGGCGGCTCAAAAGCCCCATCACGCCGCAAAGTTCATTGAGCCCATCCAGCGCCGCCTGTGCGTCGCCCGCGTTGGCGTCCTGCGAAACAGCCGCGTTGAGTGCGCGCACCATTTCAAATATCGCACCGACCGCATCGGCAGTATTAAAATCGTCTTCCATCGCCGCAACAAAGCGCGCGCGCGCATCGTCGACGATCTTTTTCACCGTTTCGCCGGCCTGCCCCTGCGGCAGGTTGTCGCGCAGATGCAGGAAATTATCGCGCGCCGTGTAGAGCCGTTCCAGCGCAGCCGCCGACTGTTCAATCAGCTCCTTGGAAAAATTGATCGGGTTGCGGTAATGCGCCGAGAGCATGAACAGGCGCACCGCCTCCAGATCGCATTCCTGCGCAATCTCACGGATGGTAAAGAAGTTGCCCTTGGATTTGGACATCTTCTCATTATTGATATTGATAAAGCCGTTGTGCATCCAGTAGCGTGCAAGCGGCTTGCCGGTGCAGCCCTCGCTTTGCGCGACCTCGTTTTCATGATGCGGGAACAGAAGATCCTGACCGCCGCAGTGAATGTCGATCGTCTCGCCCAGATAGCGCATGCACATGGCGGAGCACTCGATATGCCAGCCGGGACGGCCCATGCCCCAGGGCGATTTCCAGGACGGTTCGCCCGGTTTTTCCGCCTTCCACAGCGCAAAATCCATCGGATGGCGCTTGATTTCGCCCGGAACAATGCGCGCGCCCGCCTCCAGATCCGCCAGGTTCTGTCCCGAAAGCTTTCCATAGCCCGGGAACGCCTGCGTGTCAAAATACACGTCGCCGTCCACCGCATAGGCATAGCCGTTGTCGATCAGGCGCTTGATAATGCCGATAATCGGCCCAATCTGATCCGTCGCGCGGGGATGCACGTCGGCTTTGCGGATATGCAAGCCTTCCGCATCTTTGAAATACTCTGAAATAAAACGGTCCGCCAGTTCCGCTACCGTGATGCCCTCCCGATTGGCACGGGCAATCATCTTATCATCAATGTCCGTAAAATTCTGTACAAACTTCACTTCATAACCCGCATATTCAAAATACCGGCGCAGCTGGTCAAACAAAATAAACGGGCGTGCGTTTCCAATGTGAAAATAGTCGTATACCGTTGGCCCGCAGGTGTAGATGGACACCTTGCCCGGCTCAAGGGGAACAAACTCTTCCTTCTCGTGCGTCAGATGATTGTAAATGCGCATGTCTATGCTTCTCCTTCCGTTTGGGACCCGTCAGGCACGGGCCGGTTTTCAAAAAACACAAAAAACAACATAAGGACGCCCTCATCCGGAGACGAAGGCATCCTGTTCGCGGTTCCACCCCGGTTGGACGCGGCAATCTGCGCCGCTGTCCCACCTTTTATCCCTTATCGCGGGAAACGTTCCGCGCTGAAAGACTACCCGTCCGTTCACGCGGAAAGACTTGCGAATGCACACACAAAAGCGTTTCAACAGGCGGACTTGCAGCCCCTTTTTGATCCGCCCTCTCTTGGTCGAAACTTTAGCCTTTGTTCTTTCGGTCATCGTCCATTTTGCCATATGCGCTTGACGCAATTTATTATACCTGCCCCGTTTGCAAAATGCAATACAGTCCCGAAAAACAGACTTCTTCGCCGTCTTTTCCCGACGAACCGCGGAAATTGTCGGCATGCACGCACGATCACACGGTTTTATGCTATACTTCTGTCAGGCAGGTGCAGTGTCGCTTTTTTCTGTACTTGTCAGTGCTTAACGCAACGGGAGGTATCCGAAAGTGGGTTTCTTCGAAGCGGACGGATATGTCCGCAGACCCTACCGGCAGCGCCGCGCCGCGCATATGCGCGCACTGCTTGTCGGTTGTGTGACCGTTTTTACGGCGCTGGTCGTAACGGTAGCCGTTTTTTTGTTTTACAATCAATCCACAGCGCAGCTGCAGGACCCGGCGCTGTGGTCGCTTCGCCTTGTCGATGCCCAGCATCCCCTTGACGGCGATTTTTCCGTCGTCGTCTCCGCCGTGCCGGAGGAATACCTGCCGGACGACGCAAAACAGGACGAGCCAATCTTTTTTGACGCGCGCGCCTATGATGCGCTGTGCGCCATGCTCGCCGATGCCGGCAAAGAAGGGCTCTGTCCCATTGTCACGCGCGGCTACGTCAGCATCCAGCAGCAGCGCGATGCATTCCGTGCCGAACAGCTGCGTCTGCGCCAGGAGGAGGGATACCGTGCCGCCGAGGCCTATGCCGCCGCATCCCAAAGCGTCGGCGAGCCGGATACCTGCGAATACTGCCTTGGCCTGGTCGCAGATCTTGACACCACGCTGGCATACGACGACGATTTTACAAACAGCGCCCTTTATACATGGCTTGCAAAAAACGCATACCGCTACGGATTTATCCTGCGGCAGACGCCGCCGGGAAGCGTCCGCTATGTTGGCGCGGAAGCCGCGCGGCAGATGCGCCGTCAAAAGATGACGCTGGAAGAATACGTCGCATATCTCGACGCGCAGATGCAGCAGGCCGCCTCAGAGTCTTGAGCATACGGCTGACACGCTGTATGATCGTCAAATAAAAAACCGCCGGGAAACGCCTGCAATAAGCGCCGCCCGGCGGTTTATTTGTTTAGTCAAGAACAATACAGGCAAGCAGTTTTAAATCCGCGCCGGATTCGTTTTCCACGCTGTGTCCCTGTCCGTTTCCCGTAATAATCGTATCGCCCGGATGCACCACGGTGCGCGTTGCGCCGTCGTTTAAAATACCCTCGCCCTCGAGAATATAGTAAAACTCCGTCTCGCCGCTGTGCTCATGGTACCCCATCGACGCGCCGTCCGGCACCGTAATACACGCAAACAGCCGGCATTTTTCCGGAAGCTGCGCACGATCTGCAATCGGATGTGCAAAGTGCACGCTACCCTTTCCGCCGCGCATATGTTCCCGTGTCTCGGGCGTCATCTGATCCTTTTTCACAATCATGACTTCATTTCCACCTCCTTTGCACACGCGCTTGTTTTAAAACCGGATCAACCCGGTTTTTTCTTTATTTCGATTTCCTTTATTCCGCAGACAGTTCCGCCCGGATCATTGCCGCCAGCGCACCGGCCTGCTGCGCGGCCGACTGCACCGCATCCTGCGACGCCGGACGCACCAAAACGGCGCACTGCCCGTCCTGCTGCGCATGGCGGACGACCGAAAGTCCCGCCTGCGTCAGCGCATCGCACAGCGCCTGCGCATCGTCCTGCGCAAAGCGCAGGAACCATGCACTCTCGGCGTCGTTTTGAATCATA
Source organism: Christensenella sp. (assembly GCA_019420085.1). Lineage (GTDB taxonomy): Bacteria > Bacillota > Clostridia > Christensenellales > Maliibacteriaceae > RGIG9107. Next base: position 1,899 of record JAHZHV010000058.1, on the reverse strand, counting down.
GCCTCGTCGGCCGTACCGTCGGCGCGGAAGAAACTGCACCAGCGATGCTGCGCGGCATTGGCCGCGCGCACCAGATCCGAGACAATCGCGCTGGCCGTCGGCAGCGCGCCCGCGCCGCGGCCGAAGAGCATGGATTCACCGACCATGTCGCCGGTAAAGTAAATCGCATTGAACGCATCCTGAATGGAAGACATCGGGTGCGCATCCGGCAGGAACGTCGGATAGACATACGCCTGATACGTATCCCCCTGATGCTTGCCGACGCCAAGCAGTTTCAGCGTCATGCCAAGCGCCTTGCCAAGGGCGATGTCCTGCGGCGCAATTTCCGTGATGCCGCCATATTCAATCCGCTCCACCGGCACATGCTTGCCAAAGGCAAGCGATGCAAGGATCGAAAGCTTGAACACGGCGTCCTTGCCGCTTACATCATACGTGGGATCCGGTTCCGCATAGCCCAGTTCCTGCGCTTCGCGCAGCGCCTGCGCGTAATCCATGCCCTGGTTGTGCATCCGCCACAGCATGTAATTCGTCGTGCCGTTGATGATGCCCATGATGGATGTAATGTTGTTTGCCTGCATGGAATTGTTCAACACGTCGATAATCGGCACACCGCCGCCGACGCTCGCCTCGTAATACAGCCCGGCGCCGCTTTTGCGCGCCGCCGCGTCCAGCTTCGGCCACGCAGGCGCAACCGCGTTCTTATTGGCGGAAACAACCGTCTTTCCCTGCTCCAGTGCACGCAGCATGTAGCTTGCCGCGGGTTCCTCGCCGCCCAGGACTTCAACCACCGTGTCAATATCGCCTGCATGCGTAATGGCATCCGGATCCGTCGTCCAGACCTGTTCGGGCAAACCCAGTCCGTGCGCCTTTGCCTTTTGCACGTCGCGCACAAGCGCACGCACAATTTCAAAACGCACGCCGTACTCACGCTCGATCATCGCGCCGTTGTCCCGCAGAACGCGTACAACGCCGGAACCGATGTTGCCCATACCGAGGAATCCCAGTTTCACTGTTTTCATACCTTGTCTCCCTGCTGCGTATTTTTTCTGTACAGTATCTCAAGACCCTTGAGCGTCAAAAGCGGATCGACATGCATGCCGATGGAAAGCTGCCCGCCGATCAGATTGGCAAGACCGCCCGTGGCCACAACTTTCGCCTTGGGACATTGAAGTTCCTGCCGCATCTTGTCCACAATATAGGCGACCTGACCCGCACAGCCGTAGATAATGCCGGCCTGCATGTTCAGCACGGTCGTCTTATTAATGACTTTTGTCGGACGTACCAGTTCCACCGTCGGCAGCTTGGCCGTATTGCGCACAAGCGCTTCCATGGAAACCTTCACGCCCGGGCAGATCGCACCGCCCAAAAATGCGCCTTCCTGCGTGACTGCGGAAAACGTCGTGGCCGTGCCAAAGTCAATCACAATTACCGGACCGCCCCACCGTTCAAAAGCGGAAACCGCATTGACGATTCGATCCGCTCCCACTTCGCGCGGATTTTCATAGAGAATATTCAGCCCGGTTTTGATGCCGGGACCTACAATATGCGGCGTGATATGAAAGTAATCGGCAATCATATGCTCGATTGTGTAATTGACCCCGGGCACAACGGACGACATGATGACACCGTCCACCTGCTGATAGGAGCATCCCACCGCCTTGATCAATTCGCGCACCTGCACGCCATACTCATCCGACGTCTTGAGCAGATCCGTTGCAATGCGAAAGCTTGCATGCAGCTGTTCGCCTTCAAACAGTCCGACTTTGATATTCGTATTGCCAATGTCAAACGCAAGGAGCACTTCCATCACACCTCCCGTATTCGTTTTCCTTCCATTTTGCGCAACGGAAAAAAATTTATTGATCCTTCTGTCTGGCGCGCATGGCATGCACAAGCGGC
>JAHZHV010000057.1:3166-16105 GCA_019420085.1 Christensenella sp. | reverse complement strand
TCAATGGAACCGTCTTCGTGTTCGATGGCGTGCACAAGCGTAACATATCCTTCATCCGTTTCTTCAGGTTCATCCATCATACGGAAGATACGCTCTGCGCCGGCCAGGGCAACCAGAATGGCGTTCATCTGCTGCGAGGCCTGCGTGATCGGCATGGAGAACGTGCGTGAATACTGCAGGAACGCGGCAATTGTGCCGACGTCCAGAAGGCCTGCGATTGTAAGGCCTGCGCCGACGGCGGCGGTCAGCGCATAGTTCATATGCGACAGGTTGCCCATGATCGGCATGAGGATATTGGCAAAGGTATTTGCACGCGTATCGGCGTCGCGCAGCGCATCGTTGAGCTTGTCAAAACCTTCTTTTGCCGCTTCTTCATGGCAGAAGACCTTGACGACTTTCTGTCCCTCGATCATTTCTTCGATGTAGCCGTTGACGCTGCCTAAGTGCTGTTGGCGAAGCATGAAGTAGTGGCCGCTTTTTCCGCCAATGGTTTTGATGAAAAACAGCATCACAAACAGCATGACGACGATCAGCAGCGTCAGAAGCGGGCTCATGACAATCATGGCGACAAACACGCCGACGACGGTCAGTGCGGAGGACAAAAGCTGCGGCAGGCCGCGCGAGAGCATCTCACGCATGGCGTCGATATCGTTGGTGTAACGGCTCATCAGATCGCCGTGCGCATGCGTATCGAAGTAGCGAATCGGCAGCCGCTCCATGTGCGTGAAAAGATCCGTACGGATGCGATTGAGCGTATCCGCTGCTACATGAATCATCAGCCGGTTGCACACAAAGCTTGCGATAACGCCGACCAAGTAGATACATGCAAGCGTGACAAGAAGCCGTACAAATCCTGACAGATCGGGGTTTTCCTGCCCGATGAACGGTACGATGTAATCGTTAAAAATCGGCTGCAGGAAGGCGGTGCCGATGATTGATACGAGCGCTGTGATGACAATGCTGAAAAAGATAATGATCAGCTTGATTTTATGTGGCGCAAGATAGGAAAAAATGCGGCGGATAACACCTTTCATATCAGCAGGTTTTTGCGTGCCGCGCATTCTGTTGCGGCCGGGGCCGCCGGCAGGTCCGTGCATTATTCAGCCGCCTCCTTTGTCTGAGAAGTATACATCTGGCGATAGATCTCGTTGCGTGCAAGCAGTTCCTGGTGCGTGCCGCGATCAACAACCCGTCCGTCGTCCAGAACGATGATCTGATCGGCGTCCTGTACCGAAGCGATACGCTGGGCGATGATGATCGTCGTTACATCGCCGCGATCGCGGCGCAGTGCTGCGCGAAGACGGGCGTCTGTTGCGGTGTCGACAGCGCTTGTCGAATCATCCAGAATGAGGATTTTCGGCTTTTTCAGCAGTGCGCGGGCGATGCACAGGCGCTGTTTCTGTCCGCCGGAGAGGTTGACGCCGCCCTGGCCCAGATCCGTATTGTAGCCGTCGGGGAAGGAAGAAATGAAATCGTCGGCCTGTGCGGCGCGGCAGACTTCACGAAGTTCCTCGTCGGTTGCATTTTCGTCGCCCCAGCGCAGGTTGTCTGCGATTGTGCCGGAGAAAAGGACGTTCTTTTGCAGTACCATCGCTACGTTGTTGCGCAGATGATGCAGCGTGTAGTCGCGTACGTCGTGTCCGGCTACGCGCACGGTTCCCTGTGTGGCGTCATACAGCCGCGCGATCAGCTGTACAAGCGAGGATTTTGCCGCGCCCGTTGCACCGATGATGCCGACCATCTGGCCGGATGGAATGTGCAGATTGACATCGTGCAGGACGGGTGTCTTTTTATAGGCGAAGGAAACGTCTTCAAAATCGATGTCGCCGTTTGCGGGTACAAGCGTCGGATCGGCGCCCTCGTCTGTAATGCTGCTTTGTTCGTCGAGCACCTCGCGGATGCGCTGGAAGGAAGCGCGGGACAGGACGATCTGAACAAAGATCATGGCGACCATCATCAGCGACATCAGAATTTGCATGATGTAGCTGATATAACTCATCAGATCACCCGTTGTCATCGTGCCGTGGATGATATCCTGACCGCCCATCCAGGAGACGGCGACCATGCAGCCGTACATGACCAGCATCATCATCGGCATCGTTATGACAATCAGATTTTCTGCACGCAGTTGCGCCTGACGCAGTTTTTCGGAAGCATCGCGGAATTTCTGACTTTCATGATCCTCCCGCACATAGGCCTTGACAACGCGGATACCGGTCAGGTTTTCCTGCACGGAGGCGTTCAGGCCATCGTAGCGGCGCATCATTTCCGTAAAGCGCGGATGTGCCTGTGACATGACGATTGCCAGCGTAATGGCGAGAACCGGTACGGCGATGTAGAACATCGAGAACAGATCCGGATTGATCGTAAAAGCCATAATCGCCGCAAAGATCATCATGCAGGGCGCGCGGAACATGATTCGCACCATCATCATGAATGCATTTTGCGTATTCGTCACATCCGTCGTCAGACGCGTGACAAGCGATGCGGTAGAAAATCGGTCCAGATTGGAAAAGGACAATTCCTGAATTTTATGAAACAGTTTTTGACGAAGGTTTGCGGCAAATCCGACGCTGGCTACGGAAGCAAAGCGCCCGGAAATGACGCCGAAGAACAATGACAGAAGCGCCATGCCAACCATCACCGCACCCAGACGCAGTACCAGTGACAGATCGGAGACGGGAATTGCTTCGTCGATAATGCGCGCCATGACGCGCGGAATTAACAGTTCCAGCGCAACTTCGACGATGACCGTCAATGGCGCGAGAATCGCATAAAACCAATAGCCGCGCAGGCAGTCTTTCCATTGTTTCAAAGCGTATCATCCTCCTTTTGTTGCATTTGATCCGGCAGACAGGCAGCGCTTGTGTTAATCAGCGCGATATTTTCAAAAAGGCCTACCTGGCATTCGCCGCAGACATTGAATATCATGCGCTGCAATACCTGACGCATTGCATCAATCTGTGCAGACGGAATATCCTGCAAAAGCGCATCGGTAAAAGCACGTGCATCGGCCTGCGCTACATCTAGCGCCGACTCGCCCTTTGGCGTTAACGCCAGTCTTTTGCAGCGCAGATTATCCTGATCGGTCTGCTTCTGCAAAAAGCCGCTTTTTTCCAGCCGTTTGGTAGAAAGCGCAATACTCGAAGGCGAAAGTCCCAGCGCCTGTGCAATGTGGTTTTGGGTGCATTGCGGATGCAGACGGATATACGTCAGAATCGGTAACTGGCGAAAATGCAGTCCCGTGCCGCTGAGCGCGCGATACATACGAATCCGCCGTAGGATAATCAGCCTGTCAATGTAATCCAGAATACAGGGGTATTCAGGTTCACTGCCGGTGTCTTGCGCATCGGTCTCTTGCATCGCATTTATTCCTCCCTTCCCGCTACTTAACATTATGCATCAAACAAATAGTGAAGCGCTTGATAATTTGACGCTTCACCATTTTATTCCTGCCCGACACACCTGTCAAGCCTGCGGAAATTGGGATTTGATTAAGATTGCATCCGATATGCTTACAGATGATTGACCGCAGAAAACGGCGGCTGACCGGATAGTACGCATATGACATTCTGTGCCGCGACGTCGTAGACGCGTATTTTTGCCTGCGCTGTTTCACCGCCGATATGCGGCGTACATACACAATTGTCCATAAAAAGAAGCGGATTGTCTTTGCGGGTGGGTTCCTCACAGAAGACGTCCAGTCCGGCTCCGGCAAGATGTCCGTTTTGCAGTGCATCGATCAGCGCATTTTCATCGACAACGCTGCCACGGCCGGTGTTGACGAAGATGGCGCCGGGTTTCATCATGGCGAAAACGGATGCGTTGATCAGATGTGTATTCTGCGCCCGTGCGGGAATGTGGCAGGAAACAAAGTCTGCTTCGCGAAGTGCTTCAGGCAGTGTATCACAGCCAATGACGCCGGGCGGCAGCTGTTTTTCGGCGATGCGCGGATGATAGGCGATGACACGCATTCCAAAGCCCTGACACATGGTGCCCAGTGCACGGGCGATGTTTCCATAGCCCAGCAATGCCACGGTTGCGCCGGAAATCTCACGAAATGTCGGCTGTTTTCTGCCGCGCCAGGGACGTTCATATTTTGCCACATTGAGATTGTATGGCAGACGTTTGGCTGCGGCGAGCATGAGCATCAGTGCAAGCTCTGCAACGCTGACGGCGTTGGCGTCGCCTGCGTTGGTGACCCACACGCCGTGCCGTGTTGCGGCACTTAGATCCACTTCATCAAAACCGGCGGATGGAAGCGCCAAGATTCGAAGATCGGGAAGCGCATCAAAGAAAGCGGCGGGGAATGCACCGCCGCGGCAGGCAACGGCGGCGCAGCCCTTGGCTGCAGCACATTTTTCCTCCCAGCCGGGCGCGTCGCAGTACACAAGATTGTGTCCCGCCTGCAGCAGCCGGGCGCGGGACGACTCGTGCATACGCGTTGTAATCAGGACGTTAGCCATTGTATGGGAAAACCTCCTTTTTATGATAAATAAGATTTGCCAAATCCAGTATACCATGCTGTGCGCAAAAGACGATGTCATTTGCATAAGTCGGCAAAAGACGCGCTGCTGTGTACGATGCTTGCATGCGCCAGAAGCATGTGGTATCGTGAAGCAAACCGCAGATGTATGCAGAAAGGGGATCAAATGAAAAAAACAATTGGGGTATTTGCGCATATCGATGCGGGAAAAACTACGTTTTGCGAACAGCTGCTGTATTTGGGCGGCGCAATCCGCAAGGTGGGTCGTGTGGATCATGGGGACAGCTTCTTTGATTCGGATTCCATTGAACGGCAGCGCGGCGTGACGATTTTTGCGCATGAAGGCCGTTTTTGTTTTCAAGGCAGTACATATGTGCTGATTGATACACCCGGGCATGCTGACTTTGCCGCGGAAGCGGAACGTGCGGCGGCGGTGCTGGATGCTGCGATTGTACTGGTTGATGGTACCGAAGGCGTTCGTCCGCAGACGCGGCTTTTGTTTCGGTTGCTGCAAAGAAGAAAGACCCCGTGTTTCTTCTTCATCAATAAGAAGGATATGCCTGCCTGCAATGTGGAAGCTGCATATGCTCAGATCAAAAGCATGCTGACGGATGATGCGGTGCTTTTTGATGAGACGAAGGATTTATATGAACAGATTGCTGAACAGATTGCGCTTCGCGATGAAGTGTTCCTGGAAGCGTATCTGGCGCAGCAGGCGGATGAAGCGATGCTTTGGAAGCGCATGTGCGTATTGGTGCGGGAGGGTGCATTATTTCCCGTATGTGCGGGCAGCGCGCTTATGGGTGATGGAATCGCAGCGTTTTTGTCTGTGCTGGACAGGCTGTGCGTGACGGATTATTGTGCGGATGCGCCGCTTCGGGCACGCGTATTCCGCGTGCGGCGGGACGGACAGATGACAGCGTTTGTCAAAGTGGAACAGGGCGTGCTGCATGTACGCGACGCCTTTTACATGGCGGATGAGACCTATAAGGTCAGTCTGCTGCAGCGGTATCAGGATGTGCGCTTTGAAAGCGTCGCAGAGGTTTGTGCAGGAGACGTGGCTGCTGTTTGCGGACTGCCATTTGCTGAGGCGGGTATGCTCCTTTTGGAAAACGGCCGCGTTATCAAAATGCCACAGGAACGGACGTTTTGGCCTGTCATGCGTGCGGCAGTGAACTGTATGCCGCAGCAGCAGGATGCGCTTGCGCAGGCGCTTTTAACGCTGACGCGCGAGGATCCCGCGTTGGATGCTTCGTGTGATGCAGATACGGGTGAATATACCGTCGGTGTTATGGGACAGTTGCAGGAACAGGTGTTGATGCGCCGGCTTGCGGATCGTTTCGGTATTATGGCGACGCTTTGCCCGCCGCGTCCGGCATATCGGGAGACAATTGATGCGCCGGTATTGGGCATCGGTCATTACGAGCCGCTGCGCCATTATGCGGAGGTTATGCTGGCGCTTGTGCCGGCGCCGCGCGGCGCCGGTGTGACGGCAGAAAGTCTTTGCCATGTGGATGATTTGCCGATGCAATATCAAAATGCAATTTTAACGCAGCTTTTGACACGTGTGCATCGCGGCATGTTGATTGGGGCGCCGCTTTGTGACGTGAAAGTTTTCCTGCTTGAAGCCAGGGTACATCAGAAGCATACCGAGGGCGGTGATCTGCGTCAGGCGGCCTGGCGTGCGGTGCGTCAGGCACTTGAGAAGGTGACGGGAGTCCTGCTTGAGCCATATTGCCGCTTTGAAATTGCTGCGCCGCAGACAATGACGGGACGATTGATGGCAGACATGCAGACGCTGCATGCGGCATTTGATGCACCGCAGACGCAGGGCGAATCTGTCCTGCTGTGCGGCCGTGCGCCGGGCCGTCTGCTTAATGGGTATGCGCAGACGCTTGCTGCCGCAAGCGGCGGACAAGCGGGCATGTCTGTCTGGTTTGACGGCTATGACCGCTGCGGGGACGCGCAGGTGATTTGCGAACACAGTGGATATGATGCTGCGCGCGACACGGCGAATCCATCCGGATCCGTGTTTTGTCAAAAAGGTGCGGGATTTGCTGTGGACTGGCGTCAGGCGGACACGCTTTCCCATCTTCGAGACGGGCGAAGCGATTTGCAGATTTTGCGTCAGTATGGTATTTTACAGGATTCCTAATCCGATTTTAAGTCCGTGCAGGCGGCGCGTGTGCTACAATAAAGATAGAGACTGGACGCGTATGCGCAGGAGAAGGGAGGTGCCGGATGCAGGAAGAAACCACGGGCAGAATGCGATTGTTTTTCGGCTGCGCACCGGAGGCAGACTGCGTGGGGCAGATGCTGCATCAGGCGCAGGAACGTTTTCATGCGGGAGAACGCGTCGTATGCTACTATACGCGTGATCCGGCGCCGCGATTGGAACGAAGGCTTCGGACTTTGGCACGCGTGTATTATGTCAGTGCTGCCGATTTTAAGCGGCGCGGCGTGCGTGTCTTGGTCATTTTGGACATTGCGCAGTTTTGTAAGGGCAGTAAACTGGAAGCGTTGAAGGCTGTAATGGATGCGGGTGTTGATATTTATGCGGCCGTGTATCTGACACAGCTTTCGGGAATGCGGGAACGCCTTGCGGAATTGGACGATGTGCGCGGCGCGCAGGTGCCGGATGAACTGTTTGACGGCGCCGATGAGGTGCATTTCGTTGAGCGGGAGGCACGCTTTACCGATACGCGGGCGGAGGCGGCGCGGCTTGCGTTCTTGCGGGATGCGGCACTGCGCCGCATGGCGGAACGTGCGGACAGACGCATGCAGTACCGGCATACGGGTGTGGATCCGTTTGAACACGTGCTGGTTTGCCTGAGTCCCGCACCGTCCAATACACGTGTACTGCGAAGCGCTGCACGTATGGCGCGTGCATTGGGGGCGCGCTTTACAGCGCTTTATGTGGAAACGCAGATGCGCATGGGACGTGCCGCGCGCCAGCGGCTGACGGAAAATATCGCATATGCCAGGCAGCTTGGTGCATCGGTTGTCAACGTCTACGGTGCAGATGTGCCGCTTCAGGTCGCAGAATATGCAAAGATTGCCCGCGTAACCAAAATTTTGATCGGCAGGTCTTATTCGACTTCGTCACGCATGAATAACACGGCGCATCGATTGCTTGAATATGCGCCGGATATTGAGGTTTACATTATACCGGATGAACACACTGCACCGCGGCCGCTGTCGCTTGCCGTGTCCGTTCCAAAGCCGCAGATTCATTTTGCAGATCTTGCCTTTGCAATTGGTGTTCTGGTGCTTTGTACTTTAATCGGCATTGTGATGAGCCGCATGCATTTGAGCCTGATGAACATTGCGGCGGTATATATGCTGGGTGTTGTGGCGATTGCATGGCGCTTTTCGCATCCGGTGCTGTCGGTTGTGTGGGTTATTCCTGCGTTTTTAAGCCTGACAGGCTTTTTTGACGTACCCTATCTGCGCGGCGGAAGAATCAGCCCGGAGTCTGCATCGATTTTGATTATTCTGACAACCGCCGCATTTATTACCGGCGTTGTTGTGGATCGATCCAATCGTCTTGCAGGTGCAGCGGCTAAAAATGCGTATAATACGGGTGTGCTGCTTTCGGCGGGGCAAACACTTTCGGCTGCACAGAATATGACGGAGATCGCACGTGCCGCCATGCGAAGCGTGCAGAACCTTCTGGGCTGTGCGATGCTGTTCTGCTATAAAAATGCGGACGGTGCGTATGTCTTTGAAACGATGGACGAGGATGAGCGCCCTATTGCAGAGGAACGCCTCGGTTTTACGGAGTATGGTGCGGCAAAATATGCGTTTGAAAATCGCGAACCGGCAGGATGCGGCACACAGAATTTTCGCTATGCCAAGGCACGTTATGTGCCGCTGGCTGATGACGAGGGCGTGAATGCGGTCATCGGCATGTTTTCCGACATGCAGATTGGCGGAACCGACACTTCACTGCTGGATTCACTGTTTCTTCAGATTTCACTGACGCTGGAGCGTTATCAGACGGATAAGAAGCGCGAACAGGCAATGATCGCCGCCGAAAACGAAATGCTGCGTGCGAATCTGCTGCGCGCAATTTCACACGATTTGCGCACGCCGCTTACGGGAATCCTCGGCAGCGCAGGACTTTTGATGTCGCCGCTTGCGCCGCAGGTGCGCGATGAACTGGTGCAGGATATTTATCAGGATGCACAGTGGCTTGTCAATTTGGTGGAAAACGTGTTGTCCGTTACGCGGATGGAAGGCGGAAAACTTGCACTAAAATTGACGCCGCAGATCCTGGATGAGATTATTGACGAGGCGATGACGCATGTGGCGGGCAAAAGCGAACATCCGGTTCAGCGTGAAAGCGACGGCAGTTTGCTGATCGTACGGGCGGATGCACAGCTGATGACACAGGTACTTGTCAATTTGGTCAACAATGCATTTGGACATGGCGGTGAATCCGTACACGTATGCGTGCGTGCATATCGCGATGGCGCAGATGCAGTCATTGAGGTTCGGGATGATGGCGTCGGAATACCGGATGAGGCAAAAGGCAAGGTGTTTGATCTTTTCTATACCTCAAGTGAGGGCGCCGGAGACAGCCGAAAGGGCCTTGGCGTAGGACTGGCGCTGTGCAAGTCGATCGTCAGCGCCCATCATGGTCAAATCAGCGTTTCGGATGCACAGCCGCATGGCGCGGTATTTACAATCCGGCTTGCGGCAATTGATGTGGAAGGACAGGAGGAAAATCACAATGAGTGCGAAAGTGTTGGTAGTTGAAGACGATCGCGCCATTCAGCATGTGATTCATGCGGCGCTGTCGCGCGAGGGATATGATTGCCTGGAGGCGTATACAGGATCTGAAGCGCTGCGTGCGCTTTCGCAGCAGCATCCGGATGTGATGCTGCTGGATCTTGGCTTGCCGGATATGGATGGTGCGGACATCATCCGTGCGGTAAAGCCGGATTTAACCTGCCCCATTATTGTCGTATCGGCGCGTACGCAGGATGAAGAAAAGGTCGAGGCATTGGACGCCGGTGCGGATGATTATCTGACAAAGCCGTTCAGTATCCCTGAACTTTTGGCTCGTATTCGTGTGGCGACCAGGCGGATGCATGCCGCGCCTGCGGCAGAACGCCGCTTTGTCAATGGAGAACTGGTCATTGACTATGATGCAAATACGGTTTTCGTTGGCAATGAGGAAATTCATCTGACGCCGATGGAATATCGATTGCTTTGCCTGCTGGCGCAGAATGTGGGGAAGGTATTGACGCACGGGTATATTCTGCGGGAGATCTGGGGTTCGACACTGGAAAGCGATATTACGTCTTTGCGCGTGTTTATGGTGTCTCTGCGCAAGAAAATTGAACGGGATCCCAGTAATCCGGTTTATATTCAAACGCGCGTAGGTGTGGGATATCGGATGAACCAGATCAGCGAGGATTGAGCAGACAAGCGCATATAAAAAAGCGGATCAATGTGTAATTGGTCCGCTTTTTTATGCACATGGCGTATATTGCGGCGCCATGCGATTGAAAAAGCGGATACGGCGTAGTAAAATGCAGAAAAATATGCTGTGTGTAAAGGTGGATATGTACATGATCTGTTTTGACAGTGATTATATGGAAGGCGCACATCCGGAAATTCTTTCTGCATTGCAGAAGATGAATCTGGAACAGACGACGGGGTATGGAGAGGATGCGCATTGCCGGGATGCTGCGCAGCGGATTTTACAGCTGTGCGACGCGCCGCAGGCAAAGGTGCACTTTCTGTGCGGCGGGACGCAGACCAATTTTACCGTGATTGCCGCGGCGCTTCGGCCGCATCAGGGCGTTCTTTGTGCGCAGAGCGGGCATATCAATGTGCACGAGACGGGTGCGGTGGAAGCAACGGGGCATAAGGTGCTGCCGCTGCCAAGCGCGGATGGAAAGCTGACGGCGGAGCAGGTGCGCTGCGCATGTGCTGCGCATTGGCAGGATCCTACGCATGAACACATGGCGCAGCCGGCCATGGTATACATCTCCTTCCCTACAGAGACGGGACTTTTATACACCCTGGCGGAACTTTCGGCGCTGCATGATGCATGCAGGGAATGCGGACTGCTGCTTTATGTGGATGGCGCACGTATGGGATATGGCTTGACGGCGCCGGGAAACGATGTGTCGCTGCGGGATTTTGCGGCGCTTTGCGACGCGTTTTCCATCGGTGGGACGAAGGTTGGTGCGCTCTTTGGAGAGGCGCTTGTCATCTGTAACCAGATGCTGGCAAAGGATTTTCGCTATATCCTGAAACAGCGCGGCGGCATGTTGGCAAAGGGGTGGCTTTTGGGTGTGCAGTTTGAACAGCTGCTGCGCGACGGCTTGTATTTCGACATCGCTAGGCAGGCCAATGAACAGGCGATGCGCATTCGCGAAGCATTTGTGCGCCGCGGTATTCGTATGTGCTATGATTCGTCCACCAATCAGCAGTTTCCCATTCTGACATCGGAGCAGTTGATGAAACTTTCGCGTGACTTTTCGTTCAGTTTGTGGCAGCAGATGGATGATGCCCATGCTGTGGTGCGCTTTTGCACAAGCTGGGCGACAACCACGTCACAAACGGATGCGTTGATTGATGCGATTGACGCAATGTAAAACAAGGCAAATAAAAAACGGAATCGCTGTATCAAACAGGGGATTCCGTTTTTTTTGTATCATGGTTTTGCGTCGGGGAGGCGGCGCGGTGTCCTCCGCTGCAGCGCGTATGGGAATTATTCGTATGTATCAATACCGATTGTGCTTATGCGCGGCGGACAAAAACCATGCCGAATACGCCGGGACCTACATGTGTTCCGATGGTAGCGCCGACCTCCAGCATACGCGTTTGACGTATTTGCTGCGGAATTTCCAACGCATCCATGAGCGGTTCACAGGCCTGCGGCAGTGCGGAATACAGAAACAATGGTTCATACGATGGGTCCATATTGACTTTGCGTACAAGCGCCAGAAGATGATCAAATGCTTTTTTGCGTCCAATGGATTTTCCACAGACAACAACGGCGCCGTTTTCATCCAATGTGACAATTGGTTTGACGCTCATCAGTGTACCGGCGCCGGCTTGGAGGCGCGTCAGGCGTCCGCCTTTGTACAGATATTCAAGCGTGTCAAGCACGGCATATAATCCCACCCGTGGACGCAGTGCTTCCAACTGTGCGGCAATTTCCGGCGCGGATGCACCTTCCTGACGCAGACGAAGCGCTTCATGCACCAGAATCATCATGGCGCCGGTGCAGCATTTGCTGTCTACGATGTAAATTTCGTCGTACTCGGCTTCGGTTTTGGCGAGCATGGCGCTTTGCAGCGTGCCGGAAAGTGCGCTGGAAAGCACGATACATACGACAGAATCCCCGTGCTGTTTGGCATCCAGGAAATGCATCAGGAAATCCTGCGGCGCAGGCTGTGCTGTCTTGGGCAGCGAGTCGGAACTTGTCAAAAGATGATAAAAATCCGACTTGCTCAGATCATAGGCGTCGCGGTACGTTTTGCCCTCATGTGTGATGGGCATCGGAACCAATGTCAGATTTGCCTGTTGCGCCTGCTCGACGGTAAAGTCGGAGGCTGTGTCAGTCACAATGCGTACGGCCATGGGTTGATTCGTTTCCTCCTAAGACATCGCGGGCGCCTTGATAGATCAGACGCAGCGCTTGTACAATTTGTTCACTTTGCTGCGGACCCCAGTACTGCGTCAATTGCTGTACGACGCTAAGGGAGCGATTGTGCACCTCCAAAAACACGTCCATTTTTTCGGGGTTGAGACATATGGGCGTGATGCGCCGATCGTGTGCGTCAGTTATCCGCACAATCAGCTGTTTCTTCTCCAGTGAGTTGAGTGTGCGGTTCATCAGACTCTTGGCCATGCCGGTCATTCGGCAAAGCTGTGTCGGCGTGCGGTACGGATGCGTCGGATCTTCCTGCGCTGCCCGCAGCAGCAGGTTGCATACGTGCGCTTCGTTGTACGGAAGATTCTGTACAATGCGGTCGTTGTTGACCAGCGCGCAAATGTCGATCCACAAATTGAGCAGTTCTGTTTGCAGCATGCGGCTTCCCTCAAAAAAGGTTTACTAAGTGAACGATCATCATCATACTATGCGCAATGGACCTTGTCAATGCCAATATGCAGTGCTTTGCACGTGTGTTACAATGATAAAGCAAGAAAAAAGCAGGAGAGATTTTATCATGACGCAGCGATTGTATGAATCCGATGGCATGCTGCGCGATTTCAGCGCGCGGGTACTGACATGCCGCCCAGATAAAGACGGTTATGCTGTGACGCTGGATCGCACGGCGTTTTTTCCGGAGGGCGGCGGACAAAGGGCCGATACGGGAACGCTTGGCAAGGCGCGGGTGCAGCATGTACGCATGCAGGACGGCGTTGTTGTGCATCAGACAGACGTGCCGCTTGCGCCGGGAACACGGGTGCGCGGTGCAATCGAC
>JAHZHV010000057.1:0-3156 GCA_019420085.1 Christensenella sp. | reverse complement strand
CATTGTATCCGGCACGCTGCATCGGCTTTATGGCGTCAATAATGTCGGATTTCATATGGGCGGCGCGGATGTCACAATTGATGTGGATGCGCCGCTGTCCCGCACACAGATCTTTGAGGCGGAGTTGGCGGTCAACCACGTTGTAACGGCTGATGTGCCGGTATATGCATGGTACCCGCCTGCGAATGTGCTTGCACAGATTGAATATCGAAGTAAAAAGCCGCTGGATGGCGCCGTACGGCTTGTACACATTCCCGGGTGTGATATATGCGCCTGCTGTGCACCGCATGTTGCACGCACGGGTCAGATTGGCACAATTAAAATTCTGGATGCGATGCACTATAAAGGCGGTATGCGGCTGCACCTTGTCTGTGCGGCGCAGGCCATAGCCGATTACGAGCAAAAATACCGTGCAATTTCGGACATTGCAGCGGCGCTTTCCGTCAAACAGACACAGGTGCGGGAGGCAGTTGCACGCATGGCTGCGGACAATGCCGCAAAATCCGGACAGATTCGTGCGCTTAAACGTGCGCTTGGCGAACAGATGGCGCGTACTGTGGAGCCTTGCGAAGGAAACATATGCCTGTTTGTGCCGCTTTTGGACGCGGCAACGGCACGGGAGCTTGCGCTTGCCGCAAAGCAGCGCTGCGGTGGTGTATGCGCTGTTTTTGCGGGAGAAAAACCGCCGTATTCCTATGTCATGACCAGCGCGCATGTGCCGCTTCGCGCATATGCTGCACGGTTTCATGCTGCGCTTTCCGGACGCGGGGGCGGAACCGATGAAATGGTGCAGGGCAGCGTTTCTGCAAGTGAAGATGCGATTCGTGCGTTTTTTGCCGGATAAAGCATGCGTATGCTTTACAAGGATAAAATCAACATGCTATCATAGGAACGCGGCATGGTTGGCATGCCGTATAAGCGCATATTGTATGATCTCGGCATCTAAGGGAAACAGGTGCAAATCCTGTGCGAACCCGTCGCTGTAAGCGTGGAGCAGCGCGCCAAAGAGAAAAAAGCCACTGGAGCACTTTGCGGCTCGGGGAAGGCGGCGCAATGCGATGAAACGCAAGCCAGAAGACCTGGTCCGGGATCCAGGCCGTGCGCCACGTGGATTTGGAGCAGCGGTCCGGCACGAATGGGAACGCGCAGCCCGTTGGTGCGGGTGTACGCAGCTTCCGATCCGAATTTTGATTGGAGGCTTTTTTCAAATGGAGAAGAAAAACAACAAAAAACTGCTGACCATCGGGCTTGTGGTCCTGGCAGTGCTGGTCATTGCCTTTGTGAGCATTTGGTTTGCCACGCGTCCGGATACCACGGCGGGCGGCAAGACGATCACGGTGACGGTTGATTTTGCTGACGGCACGACGAAAACACATGAGATTAAGACGGATGAAGAGTACCTGCGCGGCGCCCTGGAACAGGAATCGCTGGTAGAAGGAACGGAGTCTGAGTTCGGCCTGTATGTGCTGACGGTGGATGGCGTAACGGCGGATGAATCAAAGCAGCAGTGGTGGTGTTTCACCAAAGGCGGAGAAACGCTGATGAGCGGTGTGGATACCACGCCGATTGAAGACGGGGACTGCTTTGAGATTACGCTGACGACCGGCTGGTAAGGCTTATGCGGCATGCGGCGCGTGACGCCGCGGTCGTCGGCGTCGCGGCGGCGCTGATGTTCGGCAGCCAGGTTGCGCTGAGCTTCCTGCCAAATGTTGAACTTGTGTCGCTGCTTGTAATCTTATTTGCACAGCATTTGGGCAGACGCGCATTGTTTGCCATCTATGTGTTTGTGCTTTTGGAAGGACTTTTATACGGCTTTGGTTCCTGGTGGCTGGTTTATCTGTACATCTGGACGGTTCTCTATATTGCGGCGCGGCTGCTCCGGCAGATGCATGCGGCTGTTGGCTGGGCAATTGTGTCCGGAATATTTGGACTGCTGTTTGGGTTTTTAAGCAGCTTTGTGTATCTGTTCCTTCTTGGGTTCTGGGGCGGTGTGACGTATTTTGTACAGGGCATCATTTTTGATCTTGTACACTGCGCGGGAAACTTTGTCGTTGCATTGCTTTTGTATCGGCCGCTGGACGCAGCGATGCGCATGATTTGTGTGCGTCTGTATCCGGAGGGTATATGAAAAAGAAAAAGCACGGAATGCAATTTCCGTGCTTTTCATTATTGTATTGCGTTATGACTGCGTGACCGCGTCAAGGTTTGTCGGCTTGACAGCGTCGGCCAGCAAATCCAAAACCTCATCAGGATCATCCAGACGATACAGTGTATCGTCTATATGCAGCAGACCGTCTACGCTGATGAACATGGCCGGTTCGATTTTTTCCGCATCCTGATCATAGAACTGGATACGATACCCCCAAACGGTACCGAGTTCGTCGTCAAGCGCTGTACGGGATGCGTCCTGCAAAAGCGTATACAGTGCAACGCCCTCTTCGTAGACCGTCACATTTTTCGAATATGTGGAAGTGGTACTGTATTGACCAACACGGTAGGCATAATATTGTTTTCCATAGACAATCGTAGCGCCCAGTACTTCCACATCATCTGCGTCTGCATTTTCGGCAGGACTGCACGCAAACAGGCCGCATAGAAGTGTTATCAGCACAACAAACGCTGTAAAACGTTTCATGATAAAGCGTTCTCCTTTTTCTTTTGAAAGGTTTTAATCAGTATACCAGATTTTGCTTCCTTTGCAAGAATCGCTGTTACAAAAACCGGCACAGATATTGCTATGAAAAAAGAGCAGACATACATGTCTGCTCAAAAGTGGAGATGAACGGGCTCGAACCGATGGCCTCCTGCGTGCAAAGCAGGCGCTCTCCCAACTGAGCTACACCCCCGTACGAAAAGCAATTATATAGACATTTATCCGAAATGTCAATGGGGTTGGAAGAAAAATTAGTCAAGTTGTATCGAAAATATAAAAGCTTCCCGTCTGCATAGGAAAAAGATGCTTTTTAGATGGTATTATAATATGTAAGAAAAAATATGTCGGCAAAAAGCAAATTTTTTGCAAGAAACAGTTGACTTCTTAGGAGTGATGCGATATACTAACAAACGTCGCTTGTGAGGGCGACAACAAAGCCATAGGGGCGCATAGCTCAGCAGGTTAGAGCGCACGCCTGATAAGCGTGAGGTCGGTGGTTCGAG
>JAHZHV010000056.1 GCA_019420085.1 Christensenella sp. | reverse complement strand
GGACATCATCGCCCAGCTCTGTGCGCGCGGGCATCACCGGCGTTTGATCTTGCCCTCCTGTATGCTGCGCGCCGAGGGCGATCTGTTTTTGGATGATACGACGCTCCCGCAGCTTTCCGATTCGCTCGGCGTATCCGTAACCGTCATCGGCCCGTCCGGCGACGAGCTGCTGGAGGCGTTCTTCGCGCAGGGATAATACGGAAACACAATAAAACGTTCGGCAGACGCAAAAAGGGGATCTGCGGGATTGAAGCTTTGCGCCTCGCTTAAGGGAGTACCGTACAATTACGGCTGAAGCCTTGGCGGCACGCCTGCTTGCCTCTTTTCCGTCATTCGTCGCAAAAATTTTCGTATAGGAGCCGCTATACGCGCGTATTTTTGCTTGGACTGACGAAAAATCCGGCGGCGTAACCGCACCGTCAAAATTATGCGGTACTGCCTGAAAGGCTGCTGCCCTTGCAATCCCCGGGTATGGAATTTTTCAAAGTCCGGCTTTTTCAAAAGTACGCCGGATTCGGGGGCATAGCCCCAATCGGACTTTTTCGGCAAACGCAAAAGGAGGGAGCCGCAATGGCAAAAGGCATCGTGGCCGTCGTCGGCCGCCCGAACGTGGGGAAAAGCACGTTTTTCAACAAGCTCACCGGCGAGCGCATCTCGATTGTGGATGATACGCCCGGCGTCACGCGCGACCGCATCT
The DNA here is from genome assembly GCA_019420085.1 of Christensenella sp. Lineage (GTDB taxonomy): Bacteria > Bacillota > Clostridia > Christensenellales > Maliibacteriaceae > RGIG9107. The sequence continues at coordinate 2,722 of JAHZHV010000056.1, read as the reverse complement.
CGGCCGACGTCGAATGGAACGGGCGCGAGCTGACCCTTGTCGACACCGGCGGCATCGAGCCTGAGACCAAGAGCGAGCTGCTGCGCCAGATGCGCGCGCAGGCCGAAATGGCGATTGCCGCCGCCGACGTCATCATCTTCCTCACCGATCTGCGCACCGGTGTGACTGACGCCGACCGCGAGGTCGCGACGATGCTGCGCCGTTCGAAGAAGCCGGTGCTGCTGGCCGTCAATAAGGTGGACACCCCCGGCGACCTGCCCGCCGATTTCTACGAATTCTACTCGCTCGGCTTCGGCGACCCGCTGCCGGTTTCGTCAATCCACGGAACGGGCTGCGGCGACGTGCTCGACGCCGTCCTTGCACACCTTCCCGAAACCGGGGAAGAAACGCCCGAAGAGGGCGTCATCCGCGTGGCGGTCATCGGCAAGCCGAACGCGGGCAAGAGCTCGCTGGTCAACCGCATCACGGGCAAGGAGCGCGTGATCGTCTCGGATATGCCCGGCACGACGCGCGACGCCGTTGATACGCCCGTCGAGAACGCAAATGGAAAATACATTTTCATCGACACCGCCGGCATCCGCCGCGGTGCGAAGATTGAGGACGCCATCGAGAAGTACAGCGTCCTGCGCGCCAAGGCCGCCATCGAGCGCGCTGACGTCTGCCTGGTCATGGTCGATGCGAACGAGGGCGTCACCGCGCAGGACGAGCGCATCGCGGGGCTGGCGCACAACGCGGGCAAGGCGTCGGTTATCGTCGTCAATAAATGGGATTCGATCGAAAAGGACAACGACTCGGTCAGGAAGTTTGAAAAGGACGTCTACACCGCGCTTTCGTATATGACCTACGCGCCGCTGCTGTTCATTTCCGCCAAGACGGGGCAGCGGGTCGATAAGCTGTTTCCGCTCATCAACGCCGTATATGAGCAGGCCGGCCGCCGCGTAACGACGGGCATGCTCAACGACGTCCTCGCCGGTGCGACGGCGCGCGTGCAGCCTCCGTCCGACAAGGGCAGGCGGCTGAAGATCTACTATATGACGCAGACCGGCGCCAACCCGCCATGCTTTGTCGTGTTCGTCAACAACGCGGGACTGTTCCATTTTTCCTATCAGCGCTATATCGAAAACTGTATCCGCGACGCGTTCGGCTTCGCGGGGACACCGATTAAGCTCGTCATCCGTCAGAAGGGTGAAAACGCCGAAAATCTGTGACGCATCGGAAAAGGAGGATGACCGTATTGAAAAAAGCGTGTATGTTTTGCCTCGCGCTGCTTCTGCTCTCCGCGCTGTTCGCGCTGCCGGCCGTCGCTGCGGAGGAGAGCGCGGCCGAAGCGGCAAGCGATCCCTCCGTCTGGCAGAACGGGCTGTTTGCGCTGTTTTTCCGCGATTTGACGCCGTCGCGGCAGATGCTGACCTACGCGCTGGGCAATGTCCTCATCGTTGCCGCCGCGTATCTGCTCGGATCGTTGAACTTTGCCATCATCCTCTCGAAAAAGCTGTACGGCAAGGACATCCGCAAATACGGCTCCCACAATGCCGGCATGACGAACATGTTCCGCACCTTCGGCAGGAAGGCGGGCCTGCTGACGCTGGCGGGCGACGCGGGCAAGGCGCTCGTGTCGGTGCTGCTGGGCCGGCTGCTGCTGGGTGAGGACGGCGCATATCTGGCGGGACTGTTCTGCATCCTCGGGCATATCGCGCCGGTCTATTACCGTTTCAGGGGCGGTAAGGCCGTGGTCGTAACGGCCGTGACCGTCGCCGTCATCGACCCGGTCATCTTTGCGGTGCTGGTGGTCGTGTTCGCGGTTGTGTTCCTGATCTGGCGTTATGTTTCGCTCGCGTCGGTGATCGCGGCATTCGTCTATCCGGGCGCAGTGTACATCAGCGCGCAGATCCGCAGCGGCGGGCAGGGGACGCCCTACCTGACGGCGATTCTTTTCTCGACCTTCGTCGGGCTGCTGATCATTTTCCTGCACCGCGAAAACATCAAGCGCATTTATAATAAAACCGAAAGCAAGGTGCATTTTCGAAAGAACAAGCGTCTCCCCGATGCAGATGTGCCGGAGGAGGCGCCGCGCCCGCACGTCAAAGGCCGCGGAAAGAAGAAAAAGCAGCAGTACAAGAAGTAGACGGCTAAATGCACGGGAACTGTCGGCACTGTGCGGCGGGTATCGGTTCGGCCTGCCTGCGCCGCCGTTGCGAAGGTTTGCGTGCATTGTGCAGAGGAAACGCGCGGGATTGTGTTTTTTGCAGGCAATGCGGAAGCTGCCCGCGAATATGCCATTCGCTCCGTCGGGAGGCATATTCATATTTCATCAGGGAAAGTCAAAAGAGACGATGCGCCGTCCGCATGAGCGTGACGGGCGAAGTCCCTTATGTTGAAAAGGAGATGACCGCGATGCCGCTGGCAGACAAAATGCGTCCCAAGACGCTCGACGAAGTGGCGGGGCAGAAGCACCTGCTGGGGAAGAATGCGCCCTTCCGCCGCATCGCCGAGAGCGGACGGCTGCCTTCACTGGTCTTTTACGGACCGCCCGGCACCGGCAAAACGACGATTGCGGACATCATCGCCCATATGGGCGGGAAATCACTGTATAAAGTCAATGCGACGGTCGCTTCCACCGGTGAGGTCAAGGACATTCTTGCGCGCACCGACACGCTGATGAACGCGGGCGGCATCGTTCTGTACATTGACGAGATCCAGTATTTCAACAAAAAGCAGCAGC
>JAHZHV010000055.1 GCA_019420085.1 Christensenella sp. | reverse complement strand
GCCGGTAAAGGCAAAGGGCGACGTGCGGTTGCGATCGGTCGTATCTTTGGGAAAACGCGGCAGCACATGTACGCCAACTTTAAGAAGCTCCTTTTCGCGAACACCGTAGGGAGCGTCCTGTTCAATAGCATCCAAAATGGCGGAAAGCTCGGAGCCAAGGAAAATCGAAACCACGGCCGGCGGCGCTTCGTTGGCACCAAGGCGGTGATCGTTCCCGGCTGAAGCAACACAGATGCGAAGCAGATCCTGGTAGTCGTCGACAGCCTTGATGACGGCGCATAAAAACAGCAAAAACTGACCGTTTTCCGCGGGCGTATTGCCGGGCTCAAACAGATTGAGGCCCGTATCGGTGCACAGCGACCAGTTGTTGTGCTTGCCGCTGCCATTGACACCGGCGAATGGCTTTTCATGCAGCAGACAAACCATGCCGTGACGTTTGGCAATTTTCTGCAGCATTTCCATTGTCAATTGATTGTGATCGGTGGCAATGTTTGTTGTAGAGAAGATCGGCGCAAGTTCGTGCTGCGCGGGTGCAACTTCGTTGTGTTCGGTTTTCGCAAGCACACCGAGCTTCCAGAGCTCTTCATTCAGTTCATTCATGAATGCCTGTACACGCGGATGGATGACACCAAAGTAGTGATCATCCAGTTCCTGCCCTTTGGGCGGCTTGCAGCCATAAAGTGTACGGCCGGTATAAATCAGATCTTTACGACGGTCATATACCGACTTGTCGATCAGAAAATATTCCTGTTCAGCGCCGACGGTTGTGAAAACCGATTTGCAGTTTTCATTGCCGAACAGGCGCAGAACGCGAAGCGCCTGCCGATTGACGGTTTCCATAGAACGAAGCAGCGGTGTCTTTTTATCCAGTGCTTCGCCGCCGTAGGAACAAAAAGCCGTAGGGATGCACAACACGCCATCCTTCAAAAATGCATAGGAAGTAGGATCCCATGCAGTATAACCACGCGCTTCAAATGTAGCGCGCAGCCCTCCTGAAGGGAATGAGGATGCATCCGGTTCGCCTTGAATGAGCTCCTTGCCGGAAAACTCCATAATGACCTTTCCCTGTGGTGTAGGGGAGATAAACGAATCATGCTTTTCAGCCGTGATGCCGGTCATTGGTTGAAACCAGTGCGTATAGTGCGTAGCGCCCTTTTCGATTGCCCAGTCTTTCATGGCATTCGCCACGACGGAGGCAACCTGTTCGTTGAGCCTGCGCCCCTCCTTGATCGTCTGCTGCAGCTGGCGGTACGTCTCCTTAGGCAGACGAGCCTTCATCACTTCGTCATTGAAGACCATGGAACCGAAAACTTCCGCTACATTGTGCATATAAGACGCTCCTTATCTTTGTTCAAAGATGAAAAAACGGCGTCGATAACCCGGAACGATCGTCCGCGGCATCGTCGCCGTTACAACGCTTTTTACTATAAACGCTGCCTGCATTTTTGTCAAGTTATGTCTTGGCAAAAGGCATTCGTTATGATGCCTCATCCTGTTCGTCCTGTCGGGGCGTGCTGTACAGATTGCCGGAGGAAGGACGGATGGTCTGTGCCGCACCGCTTATGCCGCCAGGTTCGCCGCTTTGCGCGTGGACGGCCTGTATGCGATAGGAAAGGCGTACACCGCTTGGTGCGGATACGTCGCGGTAACAGGCCTGCTGATAAGAGCCATCCAGTGTTGCAACACATATTTCTTCTCCGCCTGCCTCGCTGCGCAGAATTTGATACAGTGCTTCGCTTTGTTCCATGGTAAAAGTAATGACAGGAACACCTTGCGCATCGCAGGAGACGGAAAGATCCCGAGGTGCTTGCGGCGGCGTCCAGTATGTGCCGGATTGCTGTGGTACATTTTGTGCTTTGACAAAGACAGACAGCCGATCATCTTGCGGTGTATGCGCTGTGGCAAGAAGCGGTGCGCCGGCCCGATTACTGCTTGTACGATCAATTTCGATTTCCACGACGCCATTTGGCTTGGAGAACCAGCGTGTTGTACCGTCGGGATATAGCTGCATGAAAATCTGCGCAAGTGCGCGGGCACTGTTTGTACCGCCGGTGGAACCGGCGGGGATATAGCTTTGGGAATTTGTTTCATCCATCCCCATCCATACAACGGCGGCGTAGGCGTCGTTATAGGCGGCTGCCCAGATATCGCGGTTGCCGATGCCTGCATAGTCGACGGTTCCGGTCTTTGCAGCAAGGGGTGCATCCACTGCGGCAAGCTCGGCAGCAGTGCCGTTTTGTGTTGTATAGCGCAGCATTTCAGCCAGCTCAAAGGCCGTTTGTGTGCTTACAAAGTAGTTTCCTGTGTCTTCGTGCGTATAGGCAGTTGCACCGTCGTCATAGACGATGGTGCGGACAAAGTACGGTTCGTGATACGTTCCCTGTGCGCACAGCGCGGCGTAGGAGGCGCACATGGAAAGCGGCGTCACGCCCTGTGTCAGTCCTCCCAGTGCAAGGGAAAGCGTTTGATCCTGCTCATCCAGCGTAAGCCCGGCGCGCTGCGCATAGGCAAAACCCGTATTTGCGCCAAGTTCGCTGAGCATTTTTACAGCGGGGATGTTTGTCGATTGTGCCAGTGCATCGCGCAGCATCATTGCACCGGAATAACCTCCGCCATAATTTTCCGGCCGGTAGCCGTCAAAGTCGACGGGTTCATCTACAACATAACTTGCGGCAAACATACCGCCTTCTTCTACGGCGGGTGCATATACGGCGATGGGTTTAATGAGTGAACCGGGTTGGCGAAGTGCGTCTGTGGCACGGTTAAAGCACAGTGCGCATTCGTATGTGCGTCCGCCAACGATTGCCGAGACGCCGCCGTCACTTTGCATGACGACAGCTGCGCCTTGCGCCAGTTCGCCGCTTGGTGCACGGGGATAGATGGATTCATCAGACAGAATTGTCTCACATTCTGCCTGCAGCGTTGTATTAAGACAGGTGTAGATGCGGTACCCGCCGCTGTAGAGTTCATCCAGCGAAATGTTCAGACACGCGGCAGCTTCATACAACGCTTGATCAACATACCAGTTGTAATCGCTCTCTTCGTTGTTTTGGTCCAGAATGTTTAGCTGCTGTGCTTTGCAGCGTGCAGCTTCGGCTGCGTCAAGCATGCCTTCCTGTGCCATGATATCAAGAATCAGATCCCGCCTTTGCCGGCAGGCTTCCGGATCCACGTGCGGTGCGTATGCGGATGGAGATTTTAGGATTGCGGCCAATGTTGCAGCCTGCGTCACGTTTAATTCAGACGCACTGCATCCAAAATACCCGGCTGCAGCAGCTTCGATGCCATAATATCCGCCCCCAAAGTAGACGGTATCAAGGTACATGGCCAGTATTTCGTCTTTTTCATAGCGGCGCTCTACCTGCAGTGCCAGGTCAATCTCACACAGCTTGCGTGTGAGCGTCTTCTCCGTTGTAAGATGTGTAAGTTTGACAAGCTGCTGCGTGATTGTGCTTGCACCCTGCGCATAGCCGCCGCTTTTTATATTGGCCAAAAGCGCACCGGCCATGCGGCGCGGGTCGATGCCGATATGGGAATAAAAGCGCACATCCTCAGCAGCGATGAATGCATTTTTGACGTTCTGATCAATGGTATTGATGTCACAAAGCGTGCGATCCTCGCCGCCGTCCAGACGCGCAATAATCTGATCGTTTGCATCATAGATGTAGAGGGTTCTTGCAAGTGAGGCAAAGCGGGTAGGCGAGAGCTTTGGCGTGATCAGATGGATATAGACAGCCAGTACGATCAATGCGAAAACACCTGCAGCAGCAACGATACCAAAGAAGCCGGCGATGCGTTTAAAACGCTGCTTTGCGGTTGCGTCCGCCCATTTGACGCGTGGTTTATGTTCATTTGTTTTTCTTTTCATGGCATATTCACCGTTTTTTTCTTTGCATGGTTCTACATTGCAAGTTTGCGCTGCCAACGCAATACACAATCTGTCAGTTTCTGGCAATGCCAAAAACAGGCGTGTTATGCGACAAACAGACATGATTTTTCAAAGGCAAAACAGGTGTGTATGTGGAATAAAACGCCAATGGGAGGGATATGCTATGCAGATGAAGGCCGTCATACGCGGCAATGAGCTGTGCGTTGCACTGGAAGGCGAATTGGATCACCATTGCGCATCCAGTATACGGGACAAGATT
>JAHZHV010000054.1 GCA_019420085.1 Christensenella sp. | reverse complement strand
CGTGCAGGCTTCAAACAGCATGGTCATTGAAGCTGACAGCAACTATTACTTCCCCAGTTATCCGTATTATCTGTTCCCCCAGTGCCAGGAACATCAGATTACCACGGGGCTTGTGGGAAATGGCCGCTACGTCATGCTCCCGCTGAGCCATATCATCAAGCCGCTTGACTCGTATCGCAGCTCGCTTGTGCTGGAACCTCTTTTGACCACAAGCGAAAGCGCGTTTGCCAAGATCGATGTTCAGACACTTGAAAAAGAGGCCGGAGATGAAGAAGGCCCCTTCACCGTCGGTATGGCCATTTCCGAAGTGGTGGACGAAACCGAAACACGCATCGTCTGGTACCCCACAAGCCTTTTGATGGCAAGTGATATCGATACCGCCGTCAGCGGCAGCAACAGCGTTCTTGTGCTCAACTCCCTGTCCTGGCTTCTTGGCGAAGAGACAAGCGGCGTGGTCATCGACGCCAAAGCGCTTAGCGCCCAGCGTCTGACGGTAACCGCTTCTCAGGTTGTCATGTGGGCAGTCATTCTGTTGATCGTCGTGCCTGTCGTTTGCATCGTGGCCGGCATCGTCATCTTCCTGCTTCGGAGGAAACGCTGATGAAAAAAGGAACAAAACTGCTTATTCTCTGCGTTGTCGCTTTCCTTGTCATCGGCGGGTACTTCCTTTTGGATTCCCTGCATCTGTCCGATGAGACGGATGATACGGCGCAGAGCGTCGAAATCGTGCAGCTGGATTCCGCCGCCGTCACATCGATCCATGTACAGACGGATACTTCCGACCTGACATTGGAAAAGGACGCCCAGTCGCAATGGTACGCCGTTGGATACGATTCCGTTTCTCTGGATCAAACCAGCGTCACTACGGCACTGGATCTGCTGTGCAATGTCCAGGCAAACGAAACGCTTGAAAAGGATGCCGGCTCCCCTGCCGACTTCGGTCTTGACCGGGCACAGATGACGCTGACCGTCACAATGCAGGACGGCGCCGAGTATGTTTATTCCATCGGCATGCAGAATCCCGTGACAAAGGATTACTACTTTGCCGTGGACGGCTCGGATGAAACGTATCTGGTCGACAAGGCCTATTACGATTCCTTTGCAGACGGCGCCGTTTCCTTCGCGCTGGTAGAAACGCTGCCCGACCTTACAGAGTCCTCCGTCACGGATCTTCTCGTTCAAATGCGCGACGGCTCGCAAAAACACTTTGTCTACTTCCCCGACGGTACAAATCAGGTGTACAACTACTCGGAGTTCTGGTTCTACGATTCGCCGGTATACGGCCTTTTGTCCATGGACAGCGTGACGTTTAACGACGATTACATTTCAGCCGTAACCGCGCTTGCGCTGCAGCGTCCCGTTGCCATTGCAGATGCGCAGACCATGACCGAATACGGCTTTGACGATCCCGCCGTTACACTCTCCTGCCGTTATGAGGCATATGGTGAAAACGGATCGGATGGAAGCGTTCGCCTGCTGATCAGCGACACGTGCGAAGAAGAAAACCAGCGCTATGTTATGCTGGAAGGCGGACAGTTCATCTACCGCATGGGCCAAAGCTCCCTCAGCGGTATCTGGGAAGTCCGTCCGGAAGACTACATTACGCCCATTGCCCTGCCGGTCGATCTTGCGACAATTGAAAGCGTCGATATTATCAAAGGGGATCAGACGTATACCGTTACCTACGAAATGACGCAGACGGAAAATGAGGACGGTTCCACATCCACCGAATACACCTATTATTACAACGGCGAAGCGATGGATGACGATGCCGCATACAACTGGCGCCTGTTCCTGAACAATCTGCGTGCAGAGCATGCCGACACGATCAACCTTGCCCCCAATGCCTTTGACGACAGCAATCCGGAAGTGACGGTCGTCGTACACCGCAACGATGCACAGTATCCCACGCTGACGCTTTCGTTCTACAAGTACGATGCAAGCTTCTATATTTCCGATTTCAACGGATTGCGTATTCAGCTGTTTGACAAGAATTTTATCAGCAGTTGGATTGAAAGCATACAAAGCATCTTTTCCTAAACGACACTGCAAATTCATAAGAAATCTGCAAACTGCGTGGCCGGATGGGGGGCAAATCCCCCGTTTCTTCCGGCCGCCTTTTTTGCAGATGACAGCTGTTCCGTAAAAAAAGGTATCAAACGCATGAAAGCATCCATCAAACTCATAGCCGCCATGCTGATCTGGGGATCGCTGGCGTTGATTGTGCGTCCCGTTACGCTGCCAAGCGCACAAATCGTCGTATATCGCATCGCATTTGGCTTTGCGGCGCTGCTTTTGGTCGCACTGATCCGCCGCGTCAAACCCGATCCGCAGGCGCTGCGCCGTTTTATACCAAGGCTGCTTCTAAGCGGCGCATGTATGGGCGGCAACTGGGTCGCGCTGTTTGAAGCATATCGCTTTGTCGACGTCAGCATTGCCACGCTGGCATACTACTGCGCGCCCATTGTCGTCATGCTTGGCGCCGCCATGTTCTATCATGAACGTCTCACGCCTTTTAAACTTGCGTGTCTTGGCGGCGCGGTTTTAGGCATGCTGCTGCTTGGCAGCGTCACCCCCGGCGGGAGCGATCCGCTGCGCGGCGTGCTGTGCGGTCTGATTTCCGCGGTCCTGTATGCCGGCGTTACATTGATCAACAAATCCGTGCGCGGCATCGACGACGTCTCCTGCACGCTGATTCAGCTGCTGGGCGCGGGAATCGTCGTGACCATCTATGCCTGCGCAACAGGCGGCGGCGTCTGGCAGTGCCCCACTCTGCTTCAGTGGGCATGCCTGCTGGTGCTGGGCATTGTACATACGGCGCTTGCGCTTTGCCTGTATTTCAGCGCCGTGCGCGCGCTTTCTGCGCATCGTGTTGCGCTTTGCAGCTATCTTGACCCGGTATCCGCACTGCTTTTTTCGGCCGTCTTTCTAAATGAGCGCATGCAGCCGGTTCATCTGATCGCCGCAGCGCTTATTCTGGGCAGCGCCGCGCTCGGCAGTTTGTATGACGCACGGCGCACGCAAACAAAAAAAGATCGCTGACGCGATCTTTTTTTGTTTCAGTATTTCTGCCTGTCCAATGCATGCTCAATCCGCCGGAAGCCTTCCACCGAGTCCGCACGGCGGATGGCAATCAGCGTATAGATGGCGTCGATAATCGCCATCTGCACGATGCGCGAGGAAAGCGCCACAATGCGGTACATCGTCTCCATGGACGCCGTGTATAAACAGATGTCCGCCGCCGCAGAAAGCGGCGAAGGCCCGATATTCGTCAGTGACACAACCGTCGCACCCCGCGAGGAGGCAAGCCGCGCCGCATCCACAACGTCGCGCGAGCTGCCCGAATGACTGATGGCAAAGACAAGATCGCCGGCCTTCATCTGTGCAGCGGCAATCGTCATCATGTGCGAATCCGTATAACAGTTGGCAAGGATGCCAAGGCGCATCAGCTTATGCTGCAGATCCACGGCAATCGCATGGGAGTTTCCCAGTGCGAGAATCCCGATGCGGTTTGCCTGCATAATCGCCTGTGCCGCCTGCTCAACGCTTGCCGCCTGAATGGTTTCATGCGTGTATTGCAGGGCATTGAGCGTGCTGCCGAACACCTTGGTCACGACGGCCTGTGCGTCATCGTCGGCGCACACCTGCTCATGAATGCTCTGCAGCGGCGTAACAATATCCTGCGCAAGCGTCACCTTCAAATCCTGATACCCGCTAAGACCCAGCTTTCGGCAGGTGCGCACAACCGTCGCATCGCTGACGCCGCTTGCCTGCGCAAGCCCCGCTACGGAAAGTGTAATGACCTTCCGCGGGTTTTGCAGAATATAATCCACAACCTGCCGTTCTGCACGGCTTACATGTTCCCGCAGCTGGCGCATCTTCATCAGCAGCGCCGGCTGCCGCGTCTCGGTCATCGGATCACGCTCCATCCTGAGGAATTTTATAGTTGCATTATATAACACAATACGCACAAAAGCAAAAGGACGCCGGACACACGCATTTTGTGTGTCCGGCGTCCGCGATCTCATTGCTCCGTCTTCTGCGCCGCACAGTGGCAATGCATGCCGCAGCTTGTGCATGCGCCGCCGCAACCGCACGGCGATTCGCCCCGCTTCCTGCTTCGGATCAGGTATCGGACAATCAGCGCCACGACCGCAAGCAGCGCCGCACCGACTGCAATGGAACCCCACATGATGGTTTCCTCCTTTCTCTCAGCGCACCCGCACGGGCTGTGCAAGCGTATCCGCTTCCCGATACGGCCGCAGCAGCATGTACAGCGCAAATGCAACGATACAAAGCGCCACAATCGCGCCGGGCAGATTGCCCATACCCTGCAAAAGCATGCCCAGCTGATAGACGACAAAGGCGGCAGCGTATGCAAAGACGCACTGATACCCGATTGCGAACCACGTCCAGCGTGCGCTGTTCATCTCACGGCGAATCGCGCCGATCGCAGCGAAGCACGGTGCGCACAGCAGATTGAACACAAGGAACGAATACGCAGACAGCGGCGTAAATACCTCCGCCATGTTGGCCCAGATCTGCCATCCGCTTTCGGCAACTTCTTCAAATCCGCCAAAGAGCACGCCGAATGTTCCCACAACGTTCTCCTTGGCAATCAATCCGGTAAACGACGCCACAGCGCCCTGCCAGTTCCCCCATCCAAGCGGTGCAAAAATCCACGCAATCGCCGAACCGATGCGCGCCAGGATGCTGTCATTCATCTCCACCGCGCCAAACGCACCGTCAGACCAGCCGTAGCTGGAGGCAAACCAGACAAAGATCGTCGCAAGCAGAATGATCGTACCGGCCTTTTTGATGAACGACCAGCCGCGTTCCCACATCGAGCGCAGAACGTTTCCGATCGTCGGCCAGTGATAGGCCGGCAGTTCCATGACAAACGGCGCCGGATTGCCCGCAAACATGCGTGTCTTCTTCAAAATGATGCCCGAAAGGACGATCGCCGCAATGCCCACAAAATACGCGCTGGGCGCTACCCACCAGGCCCCGCCGAACATCGCGCCGGAAATCAGCGCAATAATCGGCAGCTTCGCCCCGCAGGGAATGAACGTCGTGGTCATAATCGTCATGCGGCGGTCGCGCTCGTTTTCGATCGTGCGCGACGCCATGACGCCGGGTACGCCGCAGCCGGTTCCGATCAGCATGGGAATAAAGGACTTACCCGACAGACCGAATTTGCGGAAAATCCGATCCAGAACAAATGCAATGCGCGCCATGTAGCCGCACGCTTCCAGGAATGCAAGCAGCAAAAACAGCACCAGCATCTGCGGTACAAAGCCAAGTACCGCGCCAACGCCGGCGACAATGCCGTCCAGCACCAGTGCCTTTAACCAGTCCACACAGCCGATGGCATCCAGCCCGCTCTCCACCAGAACCGGAATCCCGGGCACCCACACGCCGTAATCCGCCGGATCCGGTTCCTCTATGGCAGATGCCTCCATGTAAGCGGCGTAATCGACGGGAATTTCTTCTTCCACCGATCCGTCGTCTTCGCTTCGAAGATAGGCCGTGGCCGTAAGTTCCGTCGCCTGTGCGGGATCCAGCCCCTGCTGCTGCGCCGCTTCTTCAAACGCCTCTATCATCGCGGAAGGCACGACGTATTCCTCTGCTGCCGCCGCATACGCCTTCCCGCCGGTCAAATGCCAGCCGTCACCGAAAACGCCGTCATTCGCCCAGTCCGTCGCCCAGGTTCCCACCGTCGAAACAGAGATAAAATAAACCAGAAACATCACAACCGCAAAAATGGGAAGCGCCAGCCAGCGGTTTGTTACGATGCGGTCAATCTTATCGGACGTCGAAAGCTTTCCGGCGCTCTTTTTATGATAGCTGCTCTTTAAAATCGAAGCGATATACACATAGCGCTCGTTTGTAATGATGCTCTCGGCATCATCGTCCAGTTCTTCTTCAGCCGCGTCGATGTCCCGCCGGATATGTGCCAGCGTCTCTTTGTCGATCTTCAGCTGTTCCAGCACTTTCTCGTCGCCTTCAAATATCTTGATCGCATACCAGCGCTGGCGTTCCTGCGGCATGTCATGCAGCGCGGCTTCCTCAATGTGCGCAATGGCATGTTCCACAACGCCGCTGAAGCGATGCATCGGCGCTGTTTTTGCCGACTCCGCCGCATGAATCGCCGCCTGCGCCGCCGTCATCACGCCCGTGCCTTTCAAGGCGGAAATTTCAACAACGCTGCATCCCAGCTGCCGCGATAATTCCGCCGTGTCAATCCGATCGCCGTTCTTTTTTACGACATCCATCATGTTGATCGCCACGACAACCGGAATCCCAAGCTCCGTAAGCTGTGTCGTTAAGTACAGATTGCGCTCCAGATTTGTACCGTCGACAATGTTCAATATGACGTCAGGACGTTCCCCAACCAGATAATTGCGCGCGACAACCTCTTCCAGTGTGTACGGCGAAAGCGAATAAATGCCCGGAAGGTCCGTTACCGTTACGTCCGCATGCTTGCGCAGCCTGCCTTCCTTCTTCTCAACCGTAACCCCTGGCCAGTTTCCGACAAACTGATTCGCACCTGTCAGCGCGTTGAAAAGCGTCGTTTTCCCGCTGTTGGGGTTGCCTGCCAGTGCAATCCGAATTCCCATTTTCTCCTCCTTTGTGTTTGCTAAAACTAACTTTTATGCTAAATTTTTTACTCGACCTGAATCATCGCCGCATCCGCCTTGCGGATGGAAAGTTCGTAGCCGCGCACGGTCACTTCTATCGGATCGCCAAGAGGCGCAACTTTTCGCACATGCACCTGTACGCCTTTCGTGATCCCCATATCCATAATGCGGCGCTTCACTGCACCTGCACCATGCAGCTTTACCACGCACGCATCCTGCCCCACTTTCACCTCTTTGAGCGTTTTCATTCCATCCTCCTGTTTTTCATTCACTCGACCATAATTTTACGCGCCATCTCTTCACTGATTGCCACACGGGACTGTTTGACGTGCACAATGACATTCCCGCCAATTTTGGATAGTACCGTCACATTGCTTCCTGCCACGAATCCCATCGACTCCAAATGCTGGCGCACCTGTGTCCTGCCTGCAATCCTGTGGATCACGGTTTCCTCGCCGATTTGTGCAAGGCTCAGCGGCATCATGCGTTCACCTCCACGATCTGCTTGATTTTGCGTTTTGATATATTTGTTAGTATCAACTAACCTTCTTTAGAATACGCATTTTCCCTTCACTTGTCAATCCCTTTTCTGAAAAAGAAGAATTTGTTTCATATTCTCAAATGCTACTTTTCCTGCCGTAGCATTCTTGGTATACTGAAGTATCAATCCTTGCGGAGGACACGTTATGCTCAAAAAGCTGCAGATGGCTCTGCACCATCCTTATTTTCCTTTTTTTCTGTGGTTTTGTTTTTTATGTTTATGGCATATTCTGCTTCCGCTGCAGCAAAATGACGATGTCAACTTTTCAACGGCCCTGGCGCAAACGCAGACGCCGTTTCAAACCGCCTGGGAATTTCTGACGCATCGTTATCAGGTTTGGACCTCGCGCCTTGTCATTGAGAGCATTCTGATCTTTATCATTCGTGTGCCTGTTGTCTGGCACGTAATGGATATTGCGCTGATGACCTGGATTGCCTTTGCACTTTCCATGTTTTTCAATCCACAGAACAAAAAAAGCGGCAACTGGATGATTTTCAGCTTGCTGCTGTTGTTCCCGCTCTCAATGATGGGCACTGCCGGATACATCACAACCACGATGAATTATGCATGGCCCATTGCCTTTGGATGGATTTCTTTGATTCCACTGTACCATATGCTGCATCAAAAAAAGACGCATATCGTCTGGTATATCATATCCCTGCTTTCCATGCTCTACGCCGTCAATCACGAACAGACATGTGCACTGTTATTTGCTGTCTATTTCATATTCCTAATCGATTTCTATCTTCGCACACACAATGTAAAATGGTTTCTTCTCCTGCAGATTCTCGTATCTGTTGCCAGTCTGATTTTTATCCTCACCTGCCCCGGTAATGACGTGCGTTTTGCATCTGAAGTGCAATATTGGTTTCCGGAATTTTCCAGCCTGTCTTTCTCCCAGAAAGTCGAAATGGGCTACAGCGCGACGCTGTTTGAGCTGATTATGAAGCCAAATTGGCTTTTTACAGCTTTGTGCGCCGTGATTGCATTTATGGTCTTTCATTTCTGCAAGACCGCTCTGCCGCGCTGGATTGCAGCTTCCGCATTCGGCCTGAGCATCGTCATGGGGCTGTGCGGCGATTCGTTCAGCATACTTTTCCCCTCTTTGTTAAATCTGCGCAACGCGCTGACAATCTACGGAACAAATCCTTCCCTGACAAGCCCGTTTACCTGGGTTCCCGATCTTTTTCTGCTTTTTGTCTGCATCTGTGTTTTTATCGGCATCTGGTTTGCTTTTGAAAGGAAAGAAACCGCACTGTTTTGCATGTATGTCATCGGCGCAGGTTTTGCCACGCGCCTGGTCATCGGGTTTTCCCCCACCATTTGGGCTTCCTCCACGCGGACATTCTGCTGTCTGTATTTTTGCCTGATTGCCGCCATACTGCTACTGTGGCAGGAAGCGCAAAAGCGCATTGCGCGCAAGCATCTGGCCTGGATCCAGCATACAACCCTCGCATGTGCGATGCTGTACGCCGCCAATTTCATCTGCGTTTACCTGCCGTTTCCATAAAGCGAGATCAAAAAATCGACGCCGGATCCATACGATCCGGCGTCGTGCCATGTCCTGCATCCCGTAAGAAACACATATCGCCTGTTTCCCGCACGGGCGATGCGCCTTTACCGGGCAGATTGTATCCCGCGTTGAAGCAAACCCACAAGCCATTTGCTGCACCATTTCAAAACAACGGCGCCGCAGAAGCTTGCACACAGGTAAAACACAAATATCCCGACAATCTGCAGCGCCGAAAGCTGCTGTATACGCGTCGACAACACGCCCAGCACCGTTGTCAGCAGGATATGATGCACCAGAAAAACCTCATAGCTGATTTTGGCAAGCCAGTTTATGGTCTGTATTGCAGT
>JAHZHV010000053.1 GCA_019420085.1 Christensenella sp. | reverse complement strand
TATACCGATGGATCCGCCTTGGGGTGTATGCTTCCAATCGCCGCTTGCGCCACAAGGGGTATCGCTGTTCCCAGTGCAGCTGCTGGAATCGGCGCTGAATTTGATTTTGTTTGCCTTCCTATTTACATATACCCGCAAGCCCAGAAAACCCGGTGCGATTCTTGGATGGTATTTGATTTGCTATGGCGTGGAACGTTTTGCTCTGGAATATTTACGGTATGATGAGATCCGTGGATTTGTCTTTGGCATTTCTACTTCGCAGCTGATCAGTTTGATTCTGATTCCCGTTGGCGTGGCGCTTGTGATGATCCGCTTTGAGAAGAAGATCGGTATGTCCTCCCCGGCAGGTGTGGATGCCTATCTTTTGCGGGAAACGGTTGAAACGTCTGTGCAGGAACCAGCGGCACAAGACGCTTCGCAGGCCGATGCAGTGCAAAGCAGTGATGCAGAAACAGATGCGGGACAAAGCGATGATGCGCAGGAATCTGTTGCCGGGAATGAAACAGAGGAATCTGCCGGTGAGACAGATGCAGATGCGCCGGTGATGCCGCAAGAAAGCAAGGCGCCGGAAGCAGAAGATGTACATCAACGGGATAATTGAGAAAACAGATCCTTCTTTGGTGAAAACAAGAAAAGCAAAAAGTGAAAGGAGAAAATGCATATGCGCCAGTTTATGGACGAAAACTTTCTTTTGACAAATGAATTTGCACGCACTTTGTACCATGCGCATGCAGCGAAGATGCCCGTTGTGGATTATCATTGCCATATCAACCCACAGGAGATTTATGAGAATCGGTGCTTTGATAACATTACGCAGGTCTGGCTGGGTGGTGATCATTATAAGTGGCGGCTGATGCGTGCCTGCGGTGTACCTGAGCGATTGATTACCGGCGACGCGCCGGATCGTGATAAATTTCTTGCTTGGGCGTCTGCATTGCCGCGTGCGATTGGCAATCCGCTGTATCATTGGACACATCTGGAACTGAAGCGCTATTTTGGTTATGATGGTGTGCTGAATGCCCAGAGCGCGGAAATGGTCTGGGAGCTGTGCAACGAGCGCCTGGCGCAGGATGGTTTGCGCGTGCGCGGCATTATCGAAAAATCGAATGTACGCGTCATCTGTACAACGGATGATCCTGTTGATTCGCTGATTTGGCATGAAAAAATTGCCGAAGATGCAACCTGCCCGGTGCGGGTGCTGCCGGCATTTCGACCTGATAAGGCTGTGAACATTGATAAAGCGGGCTTTGCCGATTATATTGCAAAACTTAGCGACGTTTCTGGAATTGCAATCCACGGACTCGAGACACTGCGTGAGGCACTGCGCGCAAGACTTGACTTCTTTGATGATCATGGATGCCGTGCAAGCGATCATGGTCTGGATGCTGTTGTATGGCAGCAGGCAGATGATGCACAGGTTGATGCTGTGCTGCGTGCAGCGCTTGCCGGGGAGACGGTGTCTGCACATGATGCGGCGTGTTATCAAAGTGCAATGCTGCTGTTTTTTGCGCGCGAGTATGCGCGGCGCGGCTGGGTTATGCAGATTCACTATGGGGCGCTGCGCAATGCCAATGGGCGGATGTTTGACCGCTTGGGACCGGATACGGGGTATGATTGCATTGATACACCGCAGACGGCACGGGCGCTTTGTGCATTGTTGGATAGCCTGGAAAGGGAAGGTGCATTGCCGCGCACGATTTTGTATTCTCTCAATCCCAACGACAATCCTGTGCTGACGGCTGCGCTTGGCTGCTTCCAGCATGAAGGTGTGCGCAACTATGTGCAGCACGGTTCGGCCTGGTGGTTTAATGATACGTGCCGGGGTATGCAGAATCAGTTGGAAAACCTGGCCGACATGTCGGTGCTTGGCAACTTTGTCGGCATGTTGACCGATTCGCGCAGTTTTCTGTCTTATACGCGGCATGAATATTTCCGTCGTGTGCTGTGTCAGTTGATTGGCCAATGGGTGGAAAATGGCGAGTATCCTGCGGACGAGGCCTATCTTGGTCAAATGGTGGAGGATATCAGCTACAATAATGCTGTTGCATTTTTCGGTTTCTGAAAAACGGCAAAACGACAGCGTCCGTCGGGGGAATACGATGGACGCTGTGATGTTTTGTGCATGGATAGTTTGCCTGCAGTAATGTTTCACGTTATATAGAAAAGGGGAGTGATGGATAATGGACTATTCTGCTGCAAATACCACGTTATGGCGCTTTATCATCCAAATGGGAATCATTGCCGCAACAATTCTATTGTCGAATTTTTTGCTGCGCCGTATTTCCTGGATTCGAAAAAGTATGATGCCTACCGCTGTATTGGGCGGCTTTATTCTGTTGATTTTACGCGCGATTGGCGTACTGACGATGGATATGGAACTGATGCAAATTCTTGTCTATCATGCCATTGCACTTGGTTTTATTGCCATGTCGCTGCGTGTGACGCATGGAAAAAAGATAGGAAAGAACGATTTGACAGGCGCAAAAAGCGGTGCTCTGATCGTTGGGACGTATCTTGTACAGGGCATTACAGGATTAATTATTACGATTACGCTGGGATATACACTGATGCCGCATCTGCTCAAAGCGGCAGGGCTTTTATTGCCGATGGGGTACGGTCAGGGACCCGGACAGGCAAATAATGTCGGTTCCACTTATGAAGCACTTGGTTTTGCCGGCGGCAGAAGTTTTGGCCTTGCAATTGCCGCGGCAGGTTATATTTGTGCATGCCTTGTAGGGGTAGCGATGCTTGCTGTGCGTGCGGCGAAGGGCAAGCAGCCTGCACGTACCGCTGCCGGTGCACAGGATTTGACGGTCAGCTTTTTTCAGGATAAAAACGAGATTCCGGTTTCAGATTCCATTGATAAGTTTTCCATTCAGTTGATGCTGGTACTGGTTGTTTATCTTTGCACCTATCTTGTTACTTGGGGACTGACAAGTGCAATCAGCGCGGTTGCACCGGGTGCAGCAGGTACGGTCAACACGTTAATTTGGGGTTTTAACTTTATTGTTGGTTCGGCGCTTGCTACACTAACGCGCGTGCTGCTGGAAAAGCTGCGCAGTGCCGGTGTAATGCAGCGGCAGTATCAGAATAATTACCTGCTCAACAGGCTTTCCGGTGTGTTTTTCGATATCATGATTGTGGCAGGTATCGCTTCGATTGATCTGGAGGATTTAACGGGCCTTTGGCTGCCTTTTGTGCTCATGGCAGTTTCCGGTGGTGTTGTGACGTGGATTTATCTGCGATGGATCTGCAAAAAAGTTTATGCAGATTACTATGACGAGGGATTGATTTCCATGTACGGTATGATGACGGGCACGATTGGATCGGGTGTATTACTGCTTCGCCAGATTGATCCTGATTTTGAAA
>JAHZHV010000052.1 GCA_019420085.1 Christensenella sp. | reverse complement strand
TGCTACTGCCGGCATGCGGGACTTCGACACGCTGCTTGCCTATGCCCAAAATTGCGGTGCGCTGTAAACAGGCGCTGCAGGATTGATGCAAAAACGACTTGAATCAACCGCTGCACGAAGCGGTATACATCAACAGAAAGGATCCCGTATTTTTCATGAAATTCCTTTGTATTGGACCGATTTTTTGTGATATTGCCATGAAATCCGTCGAGCCCGATGATTTCAAACATGGACGTACCGTTCTGGACAGTTTTGAAATTGCCGGCGGCGGTGACGCCAATAACGCAGCGATTGATCTTTCCATCCTGGGAGAAGAAGCGCGTGTTTTCGGCGGCGTCGGACGTGATTTTCTGGGAGACCGCGTATTGACGCTTCTGACAGAAAAGGGGGTAGATGTCTCCTTTGTCAAGCGCAGCGATCTGCCCACCAGTACTTCTGTTCTTCTTCTGAGCGATCACGGAGAAACAACGCTGAATCTCATTCGAAAAGGCGCAAACGAAGCGCTCGAACCCCAGGATGTTACGGATGAGATGATTGCCTGGGCAGATCACATCCACGTTGTCAGCGTCATGAATCTGCACGGCTTTGATGGAGCCGGCGTGGAGAGCGTACTTTCCCGTGCGCATGCGATGGGAAAAACAACGAGTATGGATCTGAAAAAGCGGCTCGGTTCTCTTGATGACCGAATGGCAATCATGCGCGGACCGCTTGCACACTGCGATGTATTTCTTCCCAGTAATCATGAAGTGGAATACCTGTGCGGATTAACCGATCCGCGTGAAGCAGCACAGTTTTTCCGTCCGTTTGGCCTGCGTATTTTCGGCAGCAAATTAGGCGCCGATGGCGTATACCTGACGGACTACAAAGAGGAAGTTTTGCTGCCTTCGCTGTATCGCGGAACGCCCGTAGATGTCATCGGTGCAGGCGATGCCTTTGCCTCCACCTTTGTCTGCGCTTACAAACGCGGCTACGATTTGCGCACCTGCGGCCTGATTGCAAGCGCCGCATCCGCCTGCGTCGTCGGCAGCGTGGGTGCAACAAGCGGTATGCGTGACTTTGAGACCCTGCTTTCCATTGCAAACCAGGCTCGCGCATAATGTAGAAAACCGGCAAGGAGGAAACGCCATGAATATCCTTTGCATGGGCGCCGTGCTGTGCGACATCGCCGCCAAACCGATTCCGGATGATCCGGCGGCACAACGGCGTTTTACCCTCGACAGTCTCAACATAAGCGGCGGCGGCGATGCCAACAACGCTTCAATTGACCTTGCGCGTTTGGGAGAAACCGTGCGCATTATAAGCCGCGTGGGAGATGATTTCCTGGGCAGCATGCTGCTTTCGCTCCTTGCAGACAATGGTGTGGATACCCGTTACGTCAAACGTGACGCGCAGGCGGAAACAACCGCTGCCGTTTTGATGCTCACAAACGCCGGCGTCACAACGATCAGTGCGCGCAAAAACGGCGCGTGCGATGCGCTTTGCTGTGCCGATGTCAGCGATGAAGCACTTGCCTGGGCGGATCATCTGCATGTGGTAAATGTATTGAATATGCCAAACCTGGACGGCGGCGGACTGGAGGAACTGTTCGCCCGCGCACAGGAACATGGCGTAACGACAAGCATGGACTTAAAACGGCCCCGTACACCGCATACGCATCCCATGGACTGTATCCGCGAAGCACTTCAATACTGCGACGTATTTTTGCCCAGCGACTACGAAGTGGAATATCTGTGCGGTTTGACCGATCCGCGTCGCGCGCGCGATTATTTCGGAACGTTCGGCGTGCGCATATTTGGCATGAAACGCGGTGCACAAGGCGTTTATGTCACGGATTTTGATGATGAGGTCTTTCAAAAGTCGCTGTTTTGCGGTACGCCCGTCGACGTGACCGGTGCGGGCGATGCGTTTTCTTCAACTTTTGCCGCCTGTTGGCGGCGTGGTATGTGTCTGCGTGACGCTGCACTGATCGCAAGTGCGGCTTCGGCGCGCGTATTGTCCTGCGTAGGCACAACAGCCGGTATGCAAAATCTTGAAACGCTTATACAAGACGTGCGTGATGCCGGAGAATCGCTGCGCATTTGCGCCGCGGCAACAGATTAAAAAAGATCGCAGGATCTTATCAAACAGGGAGGTACCCATTTATGAAATTTCTTTGTGTAGGACAGGCCATGTGTGACCTGTACCTGCATCCCGTAACCCCCGATGTCTTCAATGGCAAGAATCATCAGCTTGACGGCATCGGCGTCTATGGCGGCGGCGACGCCAACAATGCGTCTATCGATCTTGTCAAAATCGGCAATGAAGTAGCGCTTGCAACCGGCATCGGTATGGATGCATTCGGCAATCAGGTCATGCAGCAGCTGCAGGAAGCAGGCGTCGATACGCGCTTTGTCTCGCGCCGTAATGACCTTCCCACATCCGTACATGCCATTTTACTTGGCAGTGAAAATACGCGCGGCAACTGTTTTCTGCGCGGTACCGCACAGGCGGTAACGCGTGCCGATATTCCCGATGAAGCGATTGAATGGGCCGATCATATACACATGGTCAGTGTATTGAGCCAGCCCCTCCTGGACGGCGATGGCATCGCCTCCATCATGGCACATGCCAAAGCGTGCGGAAAGACAACAAGCATGGATCTGCAGCTGAGCCCCAGCCGCAAGGAAGGGGATCCGTCTTTGAGTCTGATTGAGGGTGCGTTGAAAAACTGCGACGTGTTCCTTCCCAGTTTTGATGAAGCCCGCGTTGTAGCCGGCACGGAAGATCCGCTTACGATGAAAGAATTCTTCCGTCCCTATGGCGTAAAGATCTTCGGATGCAAACTTGGCGCGCGCGGCGTATTTCTGACGGACTACGAACAGGATCTGTTCCTGCCTACGCTCTACCATGGCACACCCGTGGATTCGCTGGGCTGCGGAGATGCGTTCGGCGCAGGCTTTATCAGTGCCTACAAGCGTGGTTTCTCTTTGGAGGGCTGCGGTTTAATCGCCAGCGCTGCTTCCGCAAAGATCTGCGGCACAATCGGCTGTTCCGCCGGTATGCGTCCCTTCGATGAACTCGTCGAACATGCCCGCGCAATGGGCTATGACCCAAAATGACAACGTGTGATTTTGATGTCATTGCCATCGGCGGCGCAGCATTTGACATCCCCGTGCGGCCCGTACCTGGCGATATCATGCAAATCGGCAGTATCAGCGCGGATATCCGCATGGCAACAGGCGGCGATGCGCTTAATGGGTCCATCAGCATGGCTTCTTTGGGGCTTCGCACCGCATTGATAGCCTATCTTGGCACGGATATTTTTGGCGACGCTGTCGTCGCACGCCTTAAACAGGCAGGCGTAGACACGTCGCTTATCCTGCGGGACGAGAATCATATGACTCCCCTTGCCTATCTGCTGATTGAAGAAAGCGGGGAACGGCATATTCTCGGACACGGTCATGCCGCCGCGCGTGCCGGCCTTTGCAGTGCGCATGTGCCTGATGCGACGCTGCGTCGGGCGCGGCACCTGCACTACGCAAGCGTCAATGCCAACAAATTTCTTGACGGTGATGGCATTGCAGACGTCTTTGCCCGTGCGCAGGCACTTGGTCTGACCACGAGCATGGACGCGGCTTTTGACCGCGATGGCGTCTGGCTGGACAAATCACGCGCAGCATTGCAGCATTGTGACATCTTTTTCCCCAGTTATTCGGAAGCGGTTCCCATTGCACAGGGACGCACGGATGTATCGGACATGACGGAGTTCTTTCGTCCGTTTGGACTAAAGTATTTCGGCTGCAAGCTCGGTGCGCAGGGCGTATATCTGTACGACTACACAAAGGAACGTGCCTATCGCATGCCAAGCCTTCTGCGCGGCGCTGTCGTAGATACAACCGGTGCGGGCGACGCTTTCTGCGCCGGTTTCCTGACCGGATTTCTGCGCGGCTGGCCGCTTGAGGAATGTCTCGCACTGGGCAGCGCACAAAGTGCGTTGATCATCGGAAGCGTCGGTGCAAATATGGGTGTGCGTGACCTTGTCACGGCTGTGCGCTACGCACAACAGAGCGGATGCGATATGCAAAGTGCCAGGCAGGAGGGATTGCTGTGACAGACAAACGTTTTGACGTATTGGTTGTCGGTTACGCCGGATACGATCTTGCCATCGGTCCTGTTTCGGCAGACATCATGCAGCTTGATACAGGCACTGCGCCGCAGCGCATCATCACCGTTGGCGGAGACGGCGCCAATGCTGCTACCTGTTTTGCACGAATCGGACTTGAAACGGCAATTGTAACTGCAGTTGGCCAGGACATGTTTGCGGAAACCGTACGGGAACACTTCTGCAAAAACGGTGTGCATACGGATTTCATACGGACACTTTCCAATGTACCCACAAACTTCACGCTGATTCTGATCGGTGAAGACGGCGAACGGCACTGTCTGATTCGCCGCGGCTGCGCGGAGCATATGACACCCGATATGATTGACGATGACATGCTTTCCTGCGCACGACATCTGCATTACGCAAGTTATTTTCCAATGACCCGTCTGGATCCGCATGCCGGTAAGCTGTTTGCACGCGCACATGCGCTGGGATTAACGACAAGCATGGACGCGGTCACCTACCGCGGAGACGGTGATCCGTTGGCAATCCTTTCAGACGTATTGCAGCATACGGACATCTTCCTGCCAAGTTACGATGACGCCGTGCTGATTTTCGGCACACGGGATCTTATGCAGATGAAGCAGATCATGTTGCGTTTCCCGCTGAAGTTATTTGGCGTTAAGTGCGGTGCAAAAGGACTTTTCCTGACGGATTTTTCACACGATGTTCAGGTGGAACCCATGGCGCGCGGACCTGTAATCGACACGACCGGCGCCGGTGATTCCTGCGCGGCCGGCTGTGCGGCGGCGTTCCTGCGGGGCGGCGATGTTACCGCCTGTGCGGCAATTGCAAGCGCCTGTGCAGCATACGTCGTGCAAAGCATGGGCGCAACCACGGGCTGCCGCGACTACGCATCGCTTGCTGCACTGGCACGCTCCTTTGGCTACAGCGTACCAGAGTGAACACATACCAAAAGTGAACAGGAAATTTTCAAAGACAAGCAACAGCAAACGCCCGGTACAGTCATACCGGGCGTTTGTAATGGAACATTCATTTTTCTTATCGATATGCGCCGATCGCAAATGACGAATCAAAGCAGCATCGTGCAAACACACACAGGTACAACAAAACAGCTGCCCTTTTCAAATACCTGAATCGATATTCGATCAATCACCGCAGTACGGCGCAAGCGTGCGCGGGCGATTGCCCAAATCAACCACATCATCATCCCAAAGTGATTCCAAATACAAATCCGCATCCGCCATATGCGAAACAATGCGCTGTACAGCCGGCAAATCTGCACTGTCAAAAAATGCACGCGCTGCTTCGGGGGTCATGCCGCCGCGGATTTTACGTGCCACGGCGCGCTCGCGCAGCACAGGCACGCGCGCCAAAAGCATAACCCGATAATCCGCCAGCGCCTGAATACGCCCCCAGGCGCCTTCATCGTAAAGCATCCACAACCCTTCTACAAAAACAATATCCGCCGTCACCAGCAAACCGTTTTCCACTGGTTCATGGACGTTACGGTCATAGATCGGACAAGATACCGTATCGTTCTGCCGCAGCATTGACAGCGTTGCAGCAAATTTTTCCACATCAAACGTCTCCGGCCAACCTTTGACCTGCCGCATGCCATATTCGCATCCATTGTAGATAAACCTGTGAGATTGCAAATACGCATTGGGATAGTGGAAACCGTCCAGACCAAGCGCCTGTACCGGACAAAGATCCGGCTGCGAATGGGAAAGCTGCTCCAGATACGCAAGTAATACACTCTTTCCTGCGCCTGCCGGCGCACCGACAAAAACCAACAGGCGACGTCTTGCAGCGCGCTGCATAACCGTCAATCGCCGCAGCAGCGGCAGCAAAACTTCCTGTATGCTGCTTTGTGTAAAACGCACCGGCAGCGTCACTGAGTCTATCGTCAGTGTCGTTTCCAAAAACTGTTTCATGTGTAATTTTCCATCCGTCCGTAAAATTAGGTATATTTATTGTACACGCATATGAATGCACTTGGCAAGCGCTTTCCTGCATAATATAAAAAGGCGGCGTTTCTTTAAAAAGAAACGCCGCCTTTTTCAGGCCAGAAACTTTAAAATGCAACGGGTCCCTCATAACGAATTGACGGAGAAAACGCCAAGATCGACAGGAAGATGATATTCAAAAGCCATAATCCGAATCCATAACCAGTACCTTTGCCAAACGCACGCGCCATGCGAAACCAGAGCATAATCACAAACACAATGTTGGCAATCGGCACAAGGCACATCAAAAACCACCAACCATTTCCGAATGCGATTTTAAACAGCAAATACTGGCTGTAAAACGGAATCAATGCACCCCAGCCGGGTACACCCGCCTTCTGAAACAGCAACCAGTACACAACAATCGAATAAGCGCAAAGTGCGATGCAAATGAGCGTCCAGATCACCAAAAAGACGGCTGTGACAGCACCCGCTATGCTCATATCGGTTTCCTCCCCGTTTTTTTCATGTATCTGCGTCAAATCAGATACAATTGCAGTCATTCACTCACAGCGTAATGCCGGCGGCTTCCTCGGAGATCTTGACAAGTGCACTATGATCAAGACTTCCCATATCCTCCTGCTGAAGCTTTTTGAGCATCGCATGCGCCACATCCGTCAGTGCCAGCGGCATATCAAGTGCCTGCGCTGTCTCTGCGACGTTGTTCAGATCCTTAACATGCAAATCCACACGGAAGCCCGGTTTGAAATTCTGCGCCAGCATCATGGGGGCTTTGGCATCCATGACCGTGGATCCGGCAAGACCGCCGCGAATCGCTTCATAGACCTTCTGGGGATCTACGCCGGCTTTCTTGGCAAGCACAAGCGCTTCACCCAATGCCGCAATATTGCAGGCAACAATAATCTGATTGGCAAGTTTCGTCGTATTTCCGCTGCCAACCGCACCGACCAATACCGCGGAAGCACCCATAACCAGCAATACCGGTTCAATTTTGGCAAAATGCTCCGCAGGCCCGCCTACCATGATTGACAACGTGCCGTCAATTGCCTTGGGTTCACCGCCGGAAACAGGTGCATCAAAAAAGATCATGCCGGCTTTTTCAAGCGCAGCGCCAACTTCTTTGCTGACCAGAGGTGCAATCGAAGACATATCCACAACGATCGTACCGGGGCGCGCGGTACGCAGGACACAATCGTCGCCTTCCAAAACCACCTGCTTGACCTGCGGAGAATTCGGCACCATGGTAATCACCATATCCGCTTCCCGCACAGCTTCCGCAATGCTCGACGCGGCTGCAGCGCCAGCAGCAGCTACATCCTGCACGGCGTCGGCGTTCAAGTCGTACGCCGTTACCGCGTAACCGGCCTTCACCAGGTTCTTTGCCATCGGGCGTCCCATAATGCCCAGTCCGATAAAGCCAATCTTCGGTTTGTTCATTTGCTCTTTGTCTCCTTTTTTCAAATTTAAATTGGACGTAAACTTCAGCCACACGTTCTTCGTTCGGCAAAGTATATCCCGCTTGTTTGATATGCCTGCTCAATCCGGCAGGCCGTCACCGTCTTCATCGACAAAGTCATTCTCCATATACTCGCCTACACGCATGCGGCGTTTTTGTTTCGCAGCTTCCACATTGCGATGGATCAATTCCTTGACATTCTCCGGCTTTTTGATATTTTTTACCTCAACAGACGGCGTCGTCGTATCAGAAGCATACAACATAATCGTACCCACGCCGAAAATGCGCTGCCAAAGCGTGCGCCGCAGAGAGATATCCCTTACCCGATACAACAGAATTTCGTCATAATGTGTGCTGAACAAGCCGCACTGCACAAAAAAGCGATCTTCGCTCAAACTATACTTGGTGAAACTCAGCGGCATTCCAAGCCAGCGCTTTCGATCGTGCCACAGATATTCAACGCTCTCAATTGCCATGACATTCTTCCTCCCGTATTGTTTCTTGTGCCTGCCGCTTCGCGCAATGCAGCAGCGGAATTCCAATGCCAAACGCTGCCGCAAGCGAAAGAGGTACAAGGATCATATAAGCCATCCGCATACCCGGATATCCCATGCCATCAAACAAGTCAACAAGCGCCCCACCGCCAATATTACCGATCGTGCGGGCAAATACAACGGAAAACAACGTCAGCGCTGTCTGCCCCGTTGCCTTCAGACGTGCCGGCACACGCGCGTTGATAAATTCTACGACACCGACAATCAACGGCACAAGCATAACGCCTTCAAGTCCTGTAACAACGATAAACAGCGCAGGCGACGTACACACTGCAGAAACACCCCAGCGCAGCGCGCCTGCAAGCGTCGCATAAATCAGCATGCGATGGATTCCAACACGCTGCATCAGTCTGCGTCCCCATCGAATATGGAACGGCACCTCACCCAGTGCCTGAACCGTATTGGCAAGCCCAATCAGAGCACTGTTACCGCCAAGGGACAGCATGTATGGGCCGCAAAACGTATGTCCAAAAGCCATGGTTGTATATTGCACCATGACAAGCAGCAGGATCAAAAAAACCTCTTTATCGCGCAGAACCTCAAATACGCTGCCCTTCTCACCCTTTTTGCGATATCCGCGAGCCTGCGGCAGCCGTACGGCTGCTGCCAGAATCACGCACAACGTAACAAAGTAAATCGCAAAAACAGAATTGGGCAATACACGCAAGATCGCACCTGCCAAAAGCGCCATAAATGCGTAGCCAAATGTTCCGCTCATGCGCGCATAACCGTATGCGCCGCCATGATGTGCAATATAATCCAGCGTAATCGTATCCTGCAGCGGCACCAGCGCATTGTTAAATGCAGAAAACAGAATCATTGTGCCGGCAAGCAGCAGCAGTTTTTCCTGCGTCTGTCCTTGAAAGAACGCGCTGATCAGATAAAAGATTACAATCGAAACCATGACGCCGCCAATGACCAGCAGCAATACACTGTTTTTCGTCCGCGACCGATCCGTCAGCGCACCCCACAGCGGCTGTACGACAACACCCACAAGCGGCGCTACGCCAAAGAGCAGCCCCACCTGTGCCGGCGACATACCCGCCTGTGTAAAAAACGTGGAAAAGAAGCTATTGTTAATAGCCATTCCCATGAACACTGAAAAGTAGTAGACGTAGAATACCTTCGGCAGTATCTCGCTTTTCTCCTTCACCGCAACGCTCCTTTCCCCGCACACACCGGCTTACATGGCGATGAAATACCCCGAAAGCGCGGCAATGACAATTCCCATAATCAGCATAAACACACACATCGGTGCGCCAAAGGTCGCGTAATTTTTCTTTCGCACACGCCCCAGATTCACGAGCGCCGCACGCAGTAATAAAATCGCCGCAACAAACCCAATGCAGCTGATGATCCACTTATACGCCGTCAACATAGCGATTCCCTCCTTCCATCTGCATTACAGACGCCACTTTTTACTGCGATGACGAGGCGGCTTCTTCCCTTGTGTGCGGTGCAATAAGGGCGCCTGTACATCATCGTATCCATACTCTTCCTGATCAGGCGCCTCCTGCTGCGTCTGCACACTGGCCATACGCATCGTGCGCTCCATTCGCTCACGCGCTACCTGCCGCCGTGCAGCCTCTGCTGCTGCCGCCGTGTTCTGCGCAATGGTGCGATCCAGCTCTGCCGCCATCGCATCCAGCTTTTCCCGATTACGCCTTGATTCTGCAATCAGACGTTCCTGCTCTGCAATTTCACGTTCCAGCTGTTCCTGGTCGCCATGCGCATGCCATGCAGGCGCCTTAAGCTGCTCCGGCCGGTCTGCATCACCATCTGTGGCTTCCTGTACATCTTCATGCTTTGCTGTGTTTTCAGCGCCCGCATCTTCTGCCAGTGCATCATCCAGTTCGGCAATGTAAGTATCCCGATAGGTTTCCTCGTCGTACCAGCCTTCGTCATACACCGTATCATAGCCATCATCCTGTGAAAGGTCATCCTGCTGTACGGTTGATGCGGAGTCCTCTTGCGTCCAGTCTGCAAAATCCGGCTCGGCAGATGCATGCGCTGTGTCACTGTCGTTATATGCTGCCTGCACATCTGCATCATGATGCATTTCATCTTGCGCATCAGCATCATTTTGCACATCCCAGTCATCGTCATGCCCATACACGGCAGCGTTTTGTCCTGCATCCTCGTCAACAGACGCATGATTCAGCACTTCATCCTGCAATGCATCAGAACCCACCGGTGCATGTACCGCATCATCCTGTGAATGCGCATCATCGGCCGGCATATATGCCGTTTCATCTTGTACGTCATCCTGATTTACCGGTGTATCTGCCGTCTGTTTCTGCGGCGCCTGCACGTCATCCGGCACACGCACAGCACCGGTATCAGCATCCTGCACCAGAACATCTTCTGCTGCAGTCTGCCCGTCCTGCAGCGCTTCTGCAGAATCCTGCAGCGGCTCTACTGTACGTACTTTATCGTATCCGTATGCACGTACAATATCCTCCTCCGGCATGCCGAATGCCTCCGCTTCTTCACTGGAGACATAGACAACACCTTCCACGACCGGCACACTCTCATCTTCGCTCACGCCGGCGGGCGGCAATTCAATCACATCGTCATCCCGAACAAAGCCCGCCGCCGCACCCAGCAGAATTGCAGAATCATCCTGCTGTTTTTCTTCTGCGTCGTCATTTTGGCTTTCACTATGCGTTTCCTGCGCATTGACACGTACATTCCGGGTATCATCATCTTGCGCTTCATCCGACATTTTCGGAAGATCTTCTTCCACACTGGCACGCCCAAAGATCGCACGCGTTTCTTCCTCGTCTGCCTGTGGACTGATTGCGGCAAAGCGCTTGCTGATACGCGCGATTTCTTCCTCTACCTGACGCTGCGATGCACGAATGGACGCTGCCAATGCAGCCACTGCGCCACTGCGCGGACCCGCCTTTTTATTCGGCATCTCCTGCTGCGTGTCTGTCCCGGCATAAGGCAAATCTTCCTGTTCTACATTCGTTTCCTGCGCGTCTGTATCATCCTGCGCGACATCCGCGTAATCCTGAACAGCTTCCTGCGGCTGAGGCTTGACAAGCGGTGCATCCTCCTGCGGCGGCACATCCTCCCATGCTGTCACATCCGGCGTCTTTTGATCCGCATCCGATGTTTCAGGCACATGCAGCGTTTCCTGTACATCCGATGACATCTGCACCGCATCCTGCTGCATATCAGACGATATCTGTGCATCATCCTGCGCCTGTGCCTCGTCCTGCATCCGAAAATCCTCGGAATACGGCGTCTCTTGCGGCACGTCCTGTGCATCAAACATCATGGATTCCGTATCCGTCTGTACGGAAAACAAATCTGCCTGCGGCACTTCCGCCACACGAATGCGCGCATACAAAGCCTGGCTTTGCGCAGCAAAATCATCGTCGCTGCCCTCCTGCGGCTCCGCAAGCTCTTGCGGCAATTCCTGCTGCTCCCACTCATCGGCAATGGCATCCGCCTGCGTACGAATGAATTCTTCGCGCTGTGCATCCTCCTGTTGCTGGACATCCTCGCAAATTTGGGGAGCAACACGCACCGGCTCATTGATATCCCAATGCTTTTGTACCTGTTCCCACAGATCCGTCACAACGTGGCCGCGACTGCGCTCATAATCCTCTATAATGCGATGTGCTTCCTGCGGCGGCACTTCGTCAGCCACAAGAACTTCAATATCATACGCATATGGCGCATCCGATGTATCTTTATCCGCATCCGACAGCGGTTCCTGCTGTTGATCAGCCGGTTGCAGATCTGCAAAGGCATCCGATGTCTCCTGCTGTGTGAGAATCGATTGCGTATCGTCTTCTGCCGTCTCCTGCACGGCATCCGTCGATACCGCAGCAGGTTCTGCATTTTCCGCCACAATCTGCGCTTCTTCAGCAGCAGCCTGCGTTTCCGATTCCTCAATCGGCACTTTTTCTAAAGCATCCGTTTCTACGGCCTCATCTGCAGCCACATCTACAGCATTCTGCTCCATTGCACAAACGTGTTGTGCAGGCTGTGCATCGACCGCCGTTTCAACCAATGCCTCCTGTACAGATTCCGATACCGCCTCCGCCTCTGCCGGCAAGGATTCCTCCGTCTGGCTCAGCATATCTGCCGCGCGCATATCGTCTGCTTCATCGTCTGTATCCATATGCGCTTCTGCCTGCCGTCTGGCCGCCTCCTGCGCAGCATAATACAGCTGCTCTGCACGACGAATGGCCTCCTGTGCATCCGGTGAATCAATTCCCAAACCGGCATCAGACACAGCTTCCTGGCTCTGCGGTGCTTCCTTGTCAGCCGCATCCGCCTGATACAGCGCCTCTGCACGGCGAATAACAGCATCCGCTGCACCATCTTCCCAAGATGAAACTTCAGACGATACATCCTCCGTCACCATCTGCGGCTGCGCCATCACATCGATATTTTCGGATTCCACAGGCTGTTCCTGCGTCCATTCAAGCGGAATATGTGCCATGGGAATCGATACACCCGCCGGCTGTCCGGCATCCTGTTCCAGCTCCCACAGGAACGAATCCAGCTCCCCTTCCGGCGTTTCCCGCATGGTCTCCAGCATCAATTCGCCAAACATTTCGTCCAGCTCTTCATCCAGCTGTGCAACCGGCGCCTCTTTTGAAAAGTACAACGGCACCTGAATCGGTTCTTCCTTCTGAGACTGCTCTGGCTGTTCCGGCGTGTGTTGTTCCTGTGTCGCAGACGCATCGTCCCCGTCTGCCTGTATAACCGAAACCTCCTGGAACGCCTCGGTGGGTTCTGAATCAGGTTCCACAGCAACCGCCTTTTCCGCCGCTTCTTCTTCCGCAGCCGGCCCTGCCGCAGGTTCCGCTGCGAGCGTCTCTACCTGCACTTCTTCCGCCGCCGGCTCTGCCGCAGGTTCTGCTGCAGG
>JAHZHV010000051.1:16873-22368 GCA_019420085.1 Christensenella sp. | reverse complement strand
GCATGAGGCGCTGATGTCGGCCTGCTACACGGAAAATGCACATCATGGTCAGACGCATGACGATGTGTTCCTGTGCATTCCGCCGCTGTATCATACGGGCGCAAAGATGCACTGGTTCGGAAGTTTTCTGGTCGGCGGAAAGGCAGTTCTGCTGCGCGGCACGAAGCCGGAGTGGATTTTGCAGGCAGCATCGCAGGAACAGGCGACGATCGTCTGGCTGCTCGTGCCGTGGGCGCAGGATATTCTGGATGCCATCGACAGCGGGAAGGTAAAGCTGTCCGATTACAAACTGGATCAGTGGCGCCTGATGCACATCGGCGCACAGCCGGTGCCGCAGAGTCTGATTGCGCGTTGGCATAAGCATTTTCCCAATCAGCAGTATGATACCAATTACGGCCTTTCCGAGTCCATCGGTCCGGGCTGTGTGCATCTTGGCGTGGAGAACATTCATAAAGTCGGCGCAATCGGCGTGCCGGGTCACAATTGGGAGGCGCAGATTGTCGATGAAAACGGGCAGCCCGTGGCGCAGGGACAGGTTGGCGAACTGATCGTCAAGGGCCCCGGCGTCATGAAGTGCTACTACCGCGATCCGGCGGCTACGGCGGCGGCCAAGAAAGGCGACTGGCTGTATACCGGCGACATGGCCATGCAGGATGCGGATGGTTTCATCTATCTGGTTGACCGCAAAAAGGATGTTATCATCACGGGTGGGGAAAACATCTATCCGGTGCAGATTGAGGATTTCCTGCGCAGTGACGAGGCGATCAAGGACGTGGCGGTGATCGGTCTGCCGGATAAACGTCTTGGCGAAATTGCTGCGGCGATTATCGAGGTGCGGGACGGCTTTACGTGCACCGAAGAAGATATCCGGGAATTCTGCAAGGCGCTGCCGCGCTACAAGCGTCCCAGAAAAATTATCTTTGATCGGGTTCCGCGCAACCCGACGGGCAAGATTGAAAAGCCGAAACTTCGAAAGAAGTTCCATGCGGATGCGATCGTCGCGCAGCAGACAAAGTGATTATGGCGCATAAAAACGTGAAGACCAATGCCATGCGCATTCTGACGCAGGCGGGGATTGCGCATCGGGAGTATACGTACGATTGCGACGGATTTACCGACGGCGTGACGGTTGCCGGAATGCTGGGGCAGGATGTGCGGCGCGTATTCAAGACGCTTGCGGCGCAGGGAAAAAGCGGCGCGTATTACGTCTTCGTCATCCCTGTGGCGGCGGAACTTGATTTAAAGAAGGCCGCTGCCGCAGCAGGGGAAAAGAGCGTGCAGATGCTGCATGTGAAGGATTTGACGTCCGTTACCGGCTATGTGCGCGGCGGCTGTTCTCCGATCGGGATGAAAAAGGCGTACCCGACGTTTGTTGACGATTCGGCATGTGCGCTGGAGGAAATTCTCGTAAGCGGCGGGCGGATCGGCTCGCAGATTGCGCTGGCGCCGGATGATTTGGTGCGCGTTGTCAATGGTACATACGCGCAGCTTACGGATGCAGCGCAGTGAATGGTATACGATGCACAAAAAAAGACACAGCGGTATGACAATGCCGCTGTGTCCTTTTTGTAAACATCCATTAAGATCCTGTAAGTTTCCAACAGACTTTTGTTTTTTGTAGTCTTTTTGACGCATCGGACGACATTGTCGGTTGATTTCATACACCGTGTCGCTTAAGATACAAGAAAACAGGAAGACTGCATGGTGAACGGTACGTTTGTTGTGCGGTCGGACGGAGGCAAACGGATGCACAGCTACACGAACTTTGTAATACGCCATAAGAAGCTGATTGCGGCTGTGTTTGTGCTGCTGGCTGTTTTGTGCGCCGTGCTGGCACTGCGGGTACAGGTCAATTACAATATGGTGGATTATCTGCCTGAGACGGCGCAGTCGACCAAAGCGGTGCAGATCATGCAGGATAGTTTTTCTCAGGCGATGCCCAACGCAAACGTCATGATACGGGATGTTTCCCTGACGCAGGCGGCGTCGTATAAGCAGACACTGATGCAGATTCCGGGCGTGGAGGGCGTCATTTGGCTTGACGATACCGTGGATTTAAAGACGCCGATTGAGACGTGCGATCCGGATACCGTAGCCGGATTCTACAAAGATGGAAACGCGCTGTATTCGGTGACGATTGCCGAGGGACAGGAAGTTGAGACGATCGACGCCATTCGGGAAACGTTTGGCCAGGCCTGCGCCGTTTCCGGCGAAGCAGCCGATACGGCGTCGATGCGCGGCGCGACGAATACGGAAGTGACGAATGCCGTCATCATTCTGGTGCCGGCGATCATCCTTCTTCTGGTGCTGTCGACATCCTCGTGGATTGAGCCGCTGCTGTTTTTGGTGGCAATCGGTGTTTCGATTGTCATCAGCATGGGAACCAACACACTGACCGGTGAGATTTCCTTTGTGACGAACGGCGTGGCGCCGGTATTGCAGCTTGCCGTATCGCTGGATTATGCGATTTTCCTGCTGCACAGTTTTGAAGCCTATCGTGCGACGGAAAAGACGCCGGAAGCGGCGATGGGCAAGGCCATGCAAAAATCCGTCAAGGCCATTGCGGCAAGTGCGGTGACGACGCTGTTTGGATTTGTTGCGCTGGCGTTTATGAAGTTCGGCATCGGTGCGGATCTTGGACTGAATCTGACCAAGGGCATTGTATTGAGCTTCATTTCCTGTATGGTGTTTTTGCCGGCTCTGACGCTTTTGTGCTATCGTGCCATTGATAAAACGCGGCACCGCGATTTTCTGCCCAGTTTCCGCAACGTCTATCGCGTTCTGCGTGGTGCGGGCGTCGTCGTGCTGATCTTGGTCGTGATTCTGGTCGTACCGGCGTATCTTGGACAGCAGCGCGTGACGTTTACCTACGGCAACGTTGAGACAAATCCCGACAGCCGCAATTACCAGGATAATCAGAGTATTCAGCAGGAATTCGGATATAACACGGCAATGGCCATCCTGGTTCCGAATACGGATGTGGCAAAGGAGCTTGCGCTGTCGAAGGATCTGCAGCAGGTGCAAAATGTCACAAGCGTCGTGTCGTACGCGCTGCAGGTCGGCACTGCCATTCCGTCGGATTTCCTGGACGAGGCAATTACCGGCCAGTTTTACGCGGGCGAGTATGCGCGCATCATCCTGTATCTTGACACGCCGGCGGAGGGCGATGCGGCGTTCTCCACCGTGGAGGCTGTCTACGACGTGGTGCGTGGCTATTACGGCGATTCGTTCTACGCGGCGGGGCAGAGCGCAAACCTGTACGATATGAAGACAGTCGTGCAGGAGGATAACGTCTTTGTCAACCTTCTGGCGATTGTGTCGATTTTTGCAGTGCTTGTCGTGACGTTCCGCTCGGCGGTACTGCCGTTCCTGCTGCTGTTTACCATTGAGATCGGCATTTGGATCAACCTTGCGATTCCGTATTTTACCGGCACGTCGCTGCACTTTATGGGCTATCTGGTCATCAGCACCGTTCAGCTTGGCGCAACGGTCGACTACGCGATTTTGTTGACGAGCTATTATCTGGACAACCGAAAGATAATGCCCCAGCTGCAGGCAATGACACAGGCGATGGGAGAGGCGTTTAAGTCGATTCTGATGTCCGGCACGACGCTGACGATTGCCGGCATCGCGCTTTCGATTACATCCAGCAACCCGATTGTTGCGGAACTGGGTGCGCTGCTTGCAAAGGGCACGGTGCTGTCCATGCTGATGGTATTCTGCCTGCTGCCGATTCTGTTGCGCATTTTTGACAGACCGGTTGATCTTTTGACATATCGCGCGCGGTTCTACCGCGGCGGCAGTACCGCGAAAGGAGCTTGATGAAAAATGAAGGCAAAACGCTTTTGGCGCTGCCTTGCGATGGCAACGGTATTTATTGTGATGCTGACGGCGACGGTTGTGGCGGCGCCCGCTGCGCAGGAAAGTACGACGACGCAGGCGCAGGGCGCCGTATTGGATGCGGGTAAGCAGGAGGTCGTCTATGCAAATCTTGCAGCGGACGGCTCTGTTGACGGGATGTATGTCGTCAATGAATTTCAGGTGCAAAGCGGCGGCGTGCTTACCGATTACGGCGATTATACGCAGCTGAAGAACCTTTCCACGGAGGCTGAAATCCGTCAGGACGGCGACTGCGTATCGGTCGATGTGTCGCCGGGCGCGTTCTATTATCAGGGCACGCTGGGAAACAAGGCGCTGCCGTGGGACTTTTCGATTGACTACCGCATGGACGGTCAGCCCATGAGCGCCGCGCAAATCGCAGGCAAAAGCGGAACGCTCCAGATTCATGTGCAAAGCAGCCGCAATGAGGATGTCGATCCGACGTTTGCGGAATACTATATGCTTCAGATCTCCGTGACGCTGGATGCGCAGACATGCACGAAGATCGACGCGCCCGAGGCGACCATTGCCAATGCGGGAACGGATAAGGTGCTGACCTATACGGTATTGCCGTCCAAGGATGCGGATTTTACAATCGAGGCGCAGGTAGAGGATTTTGCCATGGACGGCATCTCCATCAACGCGATCCCGTTTTCTTTGCCGATTGAACTGCCCGATACCGACGGCCTGACGCAGGAGATGATGCCGCTTTGCGACGCGATCTCCACGCTCAACAGCGGCGCGGCGGCGCTGTATGGCGGCGCTTCTGCGCTCAGCAGCGGCATGCAGCAGCTTGTCGGGGGTTCTGCTTCCTATGCGCAGGGCCTGCGCACGCTTGCGGCGAATACCGGCTCGATCAAGCAGGGTTCCGACCAGATCAAACAGGGACTGGAACAGATTGCTTCACAGCTGCAGGGCCTTGACGATCTGCCGGATTTTGACGAGGAACAGATTCAGATGCTGCTTTCGCTTCTGCGCGCTGCGGCGCAGGGCATTGACAATACGGCATCAGCGCTAAACCAGCTGCAGCAGCAGCATGCCGCAGCGGTGCAGGTGCTGGATGCGGCAATCGGTGGAATTGATACGCTCAGTGATGCGGATCTTGCGCTGATTGCGCAAATGATGCAAGATGCACAGGATGCACAGAAGGCGGCGCTTTCGAATCTGCTTGAAGTGTATCAGCAGGCGCAGATTGTCAAACAGACGTATACGCAGGCTGATCCCCAGACGAGCGTCAGTATACGGATGCTGCTTTCGATGACTTCCACCGCACTGGATACGATTGTAAACGGCGATGGAACACAGAAGAATCCGGGTATTTCTTCTGTCGGAACGATGCTTAATTTACTGGCGGATGCGCTTGAGGATACGCTTTCTGATTTGGATTTGTCGCAGCTGCAGCTGCTTGCGCAGGGAATCCGGACGCTGGCGGAGCAATATGCGACGTTTGACGCGGGGCTTGACCAGTGCATGGACGGCATCGCGCAGTTGAGCGACAATTACGGCGCACTGCATGACGGCCTGTCGCAATCGGCCGACGGTGCAGCGCAGCTTGCCGGCGGCGTGCAGCGTTTCAGCAGCGGCACGGCGGCGCTGGATACGGCGACGTCCGCATT
>JAHZHV010000051.1:11994-16863 GCA_019420085.1 Christensenella sp. | reverse complement strand
GCTTCAAAATCGCCAAGATCAAAGTCTGCTTGCAGACTTTGATCTTGGCGATTTTGAAGCGGTGTCGTTTGTCTCAACGCAGAATGAAAATACCGACTATGTGCAGTTTATTGTGATGACGCAGAGTATTGCGCCGCAGCAGGAATCGGATGTGCAGCAGGAGCAGGAAGAACAGCTGACCATCTGGCAGCGTTTCCTTGCGCTGTTTTCATGAAAAATGCGCGTGACGGGGCGGAATAACTGTGGTATGATATTTGCAGAAAATGTGTGAAATAAGGAGAAAAAAGTCATGTTGAAGCATATTGTTCTGTATAAGCTCCACGATTCCTCCCAACAGGAAAAGCAGCGCATTGTTTCGCTGTTTCGCTCGATGATCGGCAATGTTTCGCAGCTGCGTTCGCTGGAGACGGGGTATGACGTCCTGTTCTCGGAGCGTTCCTATGACGTCGCGCTGATCTGTGAGTTTGACGACATGCAGGCGCTGAAGGATTATAAGGAGAATCCCGAGCATCTGAAAGTGGCCGTGCAGATTCGTGCGGCGACCAAGCAGAGCGTTTCGGTCGATTACGAGTTCTGATCTGAGGGCCGAATCAAAGCGTCCGCGGCGGATGGTTCCGCTGCGGACGTTTTTTGTCGCACTGTCATAAAAAGCGAACAAAAGTTCGATATAATACCTGTTCATTTGGGATATAGTATGCTAAAATAACAGTTGCAGAAAGAAAGAAGCGGGGAGGTGTGCGCATGGATCGGTTTGAGATTGTATCGGACAAGGTGCCCACAGGCGATCAGCCGCAGGCAATTGACGCGCTGTCCAAAGGCATTGAAGAGGGGAAAAAGTATCAGATTCTCATGGGCGTGACGGGTTCCGGCAAGACGTTTACGATGGCAAACGTCATTGCGCGCGTCAACCGTCCGACGCTGATTCTGGCGCACAACAAGACGCTTGCGGCGCAGCTTTGCAGCGAGCTGCGTGAGGTTTTCCCCAATAATGCGGTGGAATATTTTGTCTCCTATTATGACTATTACCAGCCGGAAGCGTACATCGTATCTTCCGATACGTATATTGAGAAGGACTCCAGCATCAACGATGAGATTGACCGCCTGCGCCACAGCGCGACGGCCGCGCTGACGGAGCGGCGGGACGTGATTATTGTCGCAAGCGTCTCCTGCATCTATTCTCTGGGCAGTCCGGAGGAATACCAGTGCATGACAATCTCCCTTCGGCCGGGCATGCAGAAGGATCGGGATGTGCTGCTTCGTGAGCTTGTGGACATCCAGTACGACAGAAACGACGTGGCGCCCGAACGCGGCTGTTTCCGCGCGCGCGGCGATGTTGTGGAGATTTTTCCCGTCAGCAAATTCGACCGCGCAATCCGCGTGGAGTTCTTCGGCGACGAAATTGACCGCATCAGCGAGATCGATCCGCTGACGGGGGAAGTGGTGGCCGAGCGATTGCATGTGCAGATCATGCCTGCGTCGCACTATGCCACGTCGCGGGAGTCCATCGATCGGGCGCTTGGCACGATTGAAGCGGATATGCACGCGCAGGTCAAGCGCTTTGCCGAGCGCGACTGCCTGCTGGAAGCCCAGCGCCTGGAGCAGCGCGTCAGCAACGACATTGAAATGATGCGCGAAATCGGCTATTGCACGGGCATTGAAAACTATTCCCGCTATTTTGACGGACGCAAGCCGGGCGATGCGCCCTTTACGCTGCTTGACTATTTCCCCAAGGACTTCCTGCTGTTTGTCGACGAGTCGCATGTGACGCTGCCGCAGGTGCGCGCCATGTTTGCGGGCGACCGCTCGCGCAAGGAGAGTCTGGTTAAATACGGCTTCCGGCTGGATGCGGCCTTTGACAACCGCCCGCTGAAGTTCGATGAATTCTGGCAGCGCGTGGGACAGGCGGTCTTTGTCAGCGCGACGCCGGGCGATATTGAGAAAAGCACCGGCGCGCCGGTGATCGAGCAGATTATCCGTCCGACCGGCCTGCTTGACCCGAAGATCCTCGTGCGGCCGATTAAGGGCCAGGTCGACGACCTCTATGGCGAGATCCGCAAGTGCGTCGATGCGGGCGAACGCGTGCTGGTTACGACGCTGACGAAGAAGATGGCGGAAAGCCTGACCGATTATTACGTCAACATGGGCGTGCGCGCCCGGTATCTGCACAGCGAAATCGACACGCTGGAGCGCACGCAGATTCTGCGCGAGCTGCGGCTTGGTAAATACGACGTGCTGATTGGAATTAACCTTCTGCGCGAAGGGCTGGACCTGCCGGAAGTGTCGCTTGTCGCAATTTTAGATGCGGATAAAGAGGGCTTCCTGCGCTCTGCGCGTTCGCTGATTCAGACGGTGGGCCGCGCGGCGCGCAACGTAAACGGCAGGGTCATCATGTATGCGGATACCCTGACCGATTCAATGAACAGCGCCATTTCCGAGACAAACCGGCGGCGCGAGATTCAGGAAGCGTATAACAAGGCGCACGGCATTGTGCCGCGCACGATCAAAAAGCAGATTCACGAGCTTTTGGAGATCACCAAGCCGGTGGAAGCGCCTGCGGCGGCGTCGCCTGCGCTGGACGGCCTGAAGCCCGAAGCGCTGATGGCACAGCTGGAACAGGAGATGCTGCAGGCGGCAAAGGAACTGGATTTCGAGCGCGCGGCGTCGCTGCGTGACCGCCTGTTTGAATTGCGGGAGGGAGTATGAGCGAAATACACGAGCGCTTTTTGCGCGAAATTGTCGTGCGCGGTGCGCGCGAGCATAATCTGAAAAACGTAACGGTGCGCATCCCGCGCGACTGCATGACGGTTGTCACCGGCATCAGCGGCTCGGGGAAAAGCTCGCTTGCGTTTGATACGATCTATGCCGAGGGACAGCGCCGGTATGTGGAATCCCTTTCCTCGTATGCGCGGCAGTTTCTGGGGCAGATGGATAAGCCGGACGTCGATGCAATCGACGGCCTTTCACCTGCAATCAGCATTGACCAGAAGACCACAAGCCGCAATCCACGTTCGACCGTTGGCACGGTGACGGAAATTTACGACTATCTGCGCCTGCTTTATGCGCGCATCGGCATTCCGCATTGTCCCAAATGCGGCCGGCCGATTACGCCGCAGTCCGTAGATCAGATGATTGCCGCCGTCGAGCAGCTGCCGCAGCGTACGCGCATGCAGATTCTTGCGCCGCTTGTGCGCGGGAGAAAGGGCGAACATCAAAAGCTGCTGGAGCAGATGCGCAGGGAAGGGTATGTGCGCGTCCGCGTGGATGGGGAAGTGTGGGAATTATCCGACGACATCCATCTTGACAAAAATAAGAAACACAATATCGACGTGATTGTCGACCGGCTGATCCTGCGCGAAGGCATTCGCGGGCGGCTGGCGGATTCTCTGGAGACGGCGATGCGCCTGTCAAACGGCGTGGCAATCGTCCTGACGCAGGACAGCGAAATGCTGTTTTCACAAAACTATGCCTGCTCGCATTGCAATATCAGCATTGAGGAACTGTCGCCGCGCATGTTTTCGTTTAACTCTCCCTTTGGCGCATGCCCGGAGTGCGCGGGACTTGGGTATTTGCAGCGGATTGACGAGCAGATGGTTCTGCCGGATGATTCGCTGTCCCTTGCACAGGGCGCGATCAACGCCATGGGCTGGAGCAGCGATCCGTCCAGCATGGCGATGATGTATTTTACGGCGCTGGGCGATCACTATGGATTCAGCGTCGATACGCCGTTTAAAAAGCTGACGCAGAAGCAGCGCGACGTCATTTTATACGGCACGGGACAGGAGCGCATCCGCGTGCATTATGCCCGCGAGTACGGGACGGGAACGTTCTCCACGGCGTTCGAGGGTGTGATTCCAAGCCTGGAGCGCCGCTATCGGGAGACGACGTCGGATGCGATCAAGGTGGAATATGAGTCGCTGATGTCCAACGTTGTGTGCCCCTCCTGCGGCGGAAAGCGCCTGAAAAAGGAGGCGTGCGCCGTCACGGTGGGGGATATGTCGCTGCCGAGCCTTTGCGCGCTTCCCGTGTCGCAGTCGCGCACGTTCCTGGAAAACCTTGTGCTGACAGACAAACAGCGCGCCATTGCGCAGCGGATATTGAAAGAACTCAACGCACGACTTGGCTTCCTGGTCGACGTGGGGCTGTCATATCTGACGCTGGCGCGCGGCGCCGCGACACTGTCGGGCGGCGAGTCGCAGCGCATTCGTCTGGCCACACAGATCGGTTCGGCATTGACGGGCGTGATTTACATTCTGGATGAGCCGTCGATCGGGCTGCATCAGCGGGATAACGCCAAATTGCTGCATACGCTGCGCAATCTTTGCGACATCGGCAATACGCTGATCGTCGTGGAGCACGACGAGGATACCATGCGCAGCGCCGATTACCTGATCGACGTGGGACCCGGTGCAGGCGAAAACGGCGGCAGCATCATCTTTGCCGGCCCGCCCGATGAAATCCTGACCAGGGAAGAATCCGTGACGGGGCAGTATTTAAGCGGGAAAAAATACATCCCCGTTCCCGGCGAACGGCAAAAGCCGAAGGGGTATCTGACCGTGCGCGGCGCGCGGCAGAACAACCTGAAAAACATCGACGTGCGTATCCCGCTTGGCGTGTTTACCTGCGTCACGGGCGTCTCCGGTTCGGGGAAAAGCTCGCTGGTCAACCAGATTGTCTATCGGACGCTTGCGCGGGAGCTCAATCACGCGCGCACAAAAAGCGGCGATTTTGACCGCCTGGAGGGCATCGAGGCGCTGGATAAGGTCATCAATATCGATCAGACGCCCATCGGCCGCACGCCGCGCTCCAATCCGGCGACGTATATTGGCCTGTTTGACCTGATTCGCCAGCTGTTTGCGGCAACGCCGGAGA
>JAHZHV010000051.1:9596-11984 GCA_019420085.1 Christensenella sp. | reverse complement strand
GCATTACCCAGATCGAAATGCACTTTCTGCCGGATGTCTACGTGCCCTGCGACGTGTGCGGCGGTAAGCGGTATAATGCGGAAACGCTGCAGGTGCGCTACAAGGGCAGGAACATTGCGCAGGTACTGGATATGACCGTTTCAGAGGCGCTGGCGTTTTTTGAGACGTTCCCGCGCATTAAGAACAAGCTGCAGACGCTTTATGACGTTGGACTTTCCTACATCCGGCTGGGTCAGCCTTCCACGACGCTGTCCGGCGGTGAGGCGCAGCGCATTAAGCTTGCCGCGGAACTGTCGCGGCGTGCGACGGGCAAGACGATGTACATTCTCGATGAGCCGACGACCGGACTGCATATGGCGGACGTCGCACAGCTGGTCAAGATTCTGCAGCGTCTGCGCCGCGGCGGAAATACCGTGGTCGTCATCGAGCACAATCTCGACGTGATCAAGACGGCGGACTATATTATCGATATGGGCCCCGAAGGCGGCGACGGGGGCGGCCGCGTGATTGCCAGCGGAACGCCGGAGGAGGTTGCAAAGGTGCAGGGCAGCGCCACTGCGGCGTACCTTGCGCCTGTGCTGAAGCAAAAGCCGCGCAACGCATGATGGAGGAAAAAAGCAATGGTGCGCACGAAGATTTGCGAAACGCTGGAGGAGACGCTGCAGTTTGGCAGTGATTTTGCAGACGCGCTGCAGCCGGGAAGCGTGGTGGCGCTGTACGGCGGACTTGGCGCGGGAAAGACCGCGT
The DNA here is from genome assembly GCA_019420085.1 of Christensenella sp. GTDB lineage: Bacteria > Bacillota > Clostridia > Christensenellales > Maliibacteriaceae > RGIG9107. The sequence goes on along the minus strand of JAHZHV010000051.1, from coordinate 11,237 downwards.
TTACACAGGGCGTCGCGCGCGGCCTGGGCGTGCAGGAAGCGGTAACCAGTCCGACCTATGCGCTCTGGCAGACGTATACCGGCGGCAGGCTGACGCTGCATCACTTTGATCTGTATCGCCTGGAGTCGGCGCAGCAGGTGCTGGCAATCGGGTTTGAAGATGCCCTGATGGACGACGCGGTGGTCATGATCGAGTGGCCGGAGCGTCTGGAGGCGTTTTTGCCTGTACCGCGCATTGAAGTCTATCTGGAACGCCTCGATGGAGACAGACGCAGCATTTGCGTCAGGGAGATTGTATGAAACTTATCTGCTTGGATACCTGTACGCGTGCATTGTCCGTTGCCGCGATGGAGGATGAAGTCCTGCTTGGAGAGCGGCTGCAATACGCGCAGGTCAATCACTCCGTGCTTTTAATGCCGATGCTGTCCGAACTTATGGAAACGCTTGGCTGGGATGCCAAAGACGTCGATGTTTGGGCCGCCGTATCCGGCCCGGGCTCCTTTACGGGCGTGCGCATCGGCGTCTCCAGCGTGCGTGCGCTTGCACATGGGTGGAAGCGTCCCGTCGTGTCCGTCGGCACGCTGGAGACGCTGGCGATGCAGTTTTGCGGTGCATCGGCGCTTGTGGTGCCGCTTTTGGATGCAAGACGCCGGCAGGTCTATGCGGCGGCATACGATGTGCATACGGGGGCGCAGATAAAGTGTATCTGTGCGCCGTGCGCGATGGAACTTGACGCTTTTGTTGCTGCTTTGCCGGAAGGGGAAAAGATTTTTGTCGGAGACGGCGCGCAGGCGCATCGGGAATCCTTGTCCGCATTGCCGGGGGCTGTGGTCGCGCCGGCGTATCTGCAATGGCCGCGTGCGGGCGTTGCGGCGGGGATTGCGTGGCAAAAGGCGCTGGCGGGCGATACGCTTGCCTATGATGCGCTTGAGCCGGTCTATCTTCGGGAATCGCAGGCGCAGCAGTCGCTGCGGGCGCGGGAGATGCAGGGATGATGACCATTCGGCCCATGTGCGCGCAGGATCTGGATGCGATCTGCGCGATCGAGCAGGCGTGCTTTGCCGTGCCGTGGACGCGCGCGGACTTTGAAGGAGAGCTTCAAAATCCGCTTGCGCTGTATCTGGTTGCGGTGGACGCTGCGGCGCCGGATGTGCCGGTAGGCTATGCGGGCGCCTGGATTGTTGTGGATGAGTGCCATATTACCAATGTCGCGGTTTCGCCATCGTTTCGCCGCCGCGGTGCTGCCAGAGAACTGTTAACCAAGCTTTTAGAGCAGGCGCAATTGCGCGGCGCGCGTGCCGCGACGCTCGAAGTGCGTCCTTCCAACGCGGCTGCGCTTGCATTGTATACGAGCATGGGCTTTGTACAGGAGGGCCGCCGCAGGCGCTATTACAGCGATACGGGGGAGGATGCGCTGATCCTGTGGCGCAATCATGCGCCGATGTCCGGATAGAATAAACGGTAAAAAAGACTGTTTGGCAAAAAAACAGTCTTTTTTTATTTGTTTTTTTCGTGCAGGTGAAAGAAATCGATGACAGTTGGAAATGACTATGGGAAGAAAGGGGGAAAATGCTGTATGCAGGAAAAGACGAAAAACAATATACTGCTCGCCGTTGCCTGGCTGCTGCTGCTTGGCGCAATT
>JAHZHV010000051.1:5082-9586 GCA_019420085.1 Christensenella sp. | reverse complement strand
TGTGGTCACGCAGGGCGCGGGAGCTTTGGAACTTGTACGGGACAGCATTTTTGTATGAAACGTTATATCTGGTTGAAGGAAGAAGCCGCCCTGGCGGAGGGGGCACACGTTCAACTGGAGCAGATTGCGCGCCTGTATCCGTTTGACCGAAAAACTGCACAGACCCTAATTACGCCGCACAGCATGGACAACGGTATGCGCTGGGTAGGCCAGATCGACGTGGCCGAGGCGCTGGGAATCGAGTCGCAGGAGGAGTTTGTCTTTCTGGGCGCATCCTGTTGCTGGATTACGGAACCTGCGCGCGTGCAAAATCGCGGTGCGCGCTATGTACTTGCGGTGGTCGTGACATCGGTTTTGATTTTCTTCGCTGCGTTTTTTACAATCATGAATTTTCATGCGGACGTCGATATGATCGCGGTTCATGAAAAATTGCAGTTGATTTTTACAGGCGACACACAGGATGCGCAGTTATGGGTCGGGATTCCGTACAGCATCGGCGTTGCGCTGGGCGCGCTGCTTTTCGTCATCCCGTGCGGAAAGCAGCGCCATATTCCCGATCCCATGCAGGTGCAAAATGCAATTTATGAAAATGAAGTCAAGACGTATATGCGCGCCGGAAAGGGGAGAAAATCATGATAGCGGCGATACTCTGCTCTGCCATACACGGCGCGGCAATCGGCGTTGCGGCGACGGCGGTGATGACAAAACTGCTGATTGTACCGCGGATTTTGCAGGTGTTTGGCCTTGGCCATACCAAAGCCCGTCACTGCGCCGTTTTGGTCAGCGCCGGTGTGATTTGTGCGGCAACTATTGATGCGATGCAGATTCCGATCGGCCTTGGCAGCGCCGGTACGCTGTTTGCCGGACTGATGTGCGGCGTGTATGCAGGCCTGCTTGCCATGGCCGCCGTGGAGGTATTGGATATCGTGCCGTTCCTTGCAACCGGCAGAGGACTCAAAGGCGCCATGAAGTATTTGCTTGCCGCCGCAATCGCAGGCAAAACGGTGGGCGCGCTTGCTTATTTTCTGGATGGAAGGTGGATACCGTGAACAGAACAAACATTCCGGTTGTGGACTTGCACGTGCCGATCCGCGTCTGGCAGAACAGATGCCGTCCGCCGCGCAATTTGCAGCAGATTCGCAATTACAGGGAGGATCGATAATATGCAGCGAAAGACGATAAGCGGTCAGGAAAAAAACATGTACCGTCAGATGGTCGAAGACGCCAAACCGCCGAGACCTTTTTTCCCGCAGCTGATCAAGGCTTTCTTTGTGGGCGGCCTGATCTGCTGCGTTGGACAGGCGGCAAGCGACCTTGCACAGCGCATGCTTGCGCTGCAGGGCGATGATCTTTCCGCCTTTACGGCGATTTTTATGGTGTTTTTGGGCGCAACGCTTACCGGTATCGGATTATATGATCAGATCGGCAGGTTTGCCGGCGCAGGTTCCGTCGTGCCCATTACGGGGTTTGCCAATTCAATCGTATCACCTGCGATGGAGTTTAAGCGCGAGGGGTATGTCATGGGCGTCGGCGCCAAGCTGTTTTCCATTGCAGGACCTGTTTTGGTATACGGCATCGGCGCAAGCGTCATCTATGGCATCATTCTGTACTTTCTGGGGTAAACGGGATCCCGTCAGACAGTGCGATTGTAAAGGCGTCGGAACCGGTTTACAAATACATTTCCCGCTTGTGATACACGGCGGGTAAAACACAGGCAGGAGAGTGAGATACAGTGAGAAAAATGCGCGGCTTGCAGAGGGTGGAATTGACGCGCAGACCCGCAATTCGCGCGCATGAAGCGGTTGTGGGCATGAAGGAGAGCGAAGGCCCGCTGGGTCCTTATTTCCGGCATGTGATTGCGGACGATCTGTATGGAGAAAAATCGTTCGAATGTGCCGAACGCAAGTTTTTTGAGTCCGCGGTGCGGCTTGCATTGCGCCGGGGCGATATGACGGAGGATGACGTGCGCTATCTTCTGGGCGGCGATCTGCTCAATCAGATTATCAGTGCGGGATTTGCCGCAAGGTCATTGCGGATTCCGTTTCTTGGCCTGTATGGCGCATGTTCCACGATGGCGGAATCGTTGGCCGTAGGCGGTATGCTGGTCGACGGCGGCTATGCGGATACCGTGGCATGCGCGGTATCCAGTCACTTTGCCACGGCAGAGCGGCAGTACCGTTTTCCGCTGGAACTGGGAACACAGAGAAAAACGACGGCGCAATGGACGGTAACCGGCGCCGGATGTACGGTTTTGAGCGATGAGGGCGAGGGCCTTTGCATCAGCGGCCTGACGGTCGGGACGGTTACCGATTACGGCATCATTGACGCCAATAACATGGGTGCGGCGATGGCCCCCGCGGCGGCGGATACCCTGCTGCGGCACTTTGCGGATTTTGAACGCGATGTCGATGACTACGACCTGATCGTCACGGGCGATCTTGGCCACGTCGGTCAAAATCTCATGCGCGAGATCTTGGCGCAGGCGGGAATTGATCCGGGAAAACGCTATGTGGATTGCGGTTGCATGATCTTTGACGCCGATACGCAGGACGTACATGCGGGCGGAAGCGGCTGCGGCTGTGCGGCGTCTGTTTTAAACGGGTATTTGCTGGACAAGATGGAAGAGGGCTGTTTTGACCGCATTTTGCTGTGCGCGACGGGCGCGCTGCTTTCCTCGACCAGCACGCTGCAGGGAGAAAGCATTCCGTGCATCGCGCATGCGGTTGTGATAGAAAGGCAGAGGTGAGCGTCATGCAGTATCTTTGGACATTTATCGTCGGCGGCCTGATCTGTGTGATCGGTCAGATTCTGATGGAAAAAACGCAGCTTACCAGCGCGCATATACTGGTGCTGTTTGTGACCTCGGGCGTCGTATTGGGCGCGCTGGGTATTTACGGGCCGCTTGTTGAGTTTGCCGGCGCAGGCGCGTCTGTACCGCTGACCGGATTTGGATATTCCCTTGCGATGGGCGCGCAGCGTGCCGTTGCGGAACATGGCCTGATCGGCGCGTTTACCGGCGGCATCCAGGCCACGGCAGGCGGCATTGCCGCAGCGGTGTTTTTCGGCTATCTGAATGCGGTGCTGTTCAATCCCAAAAGCAAGTGAAACATAATTCCAAGACGTGCAAAATGGATTTTTCATATAGAAAAACGACGGACTTTAATCCGTCGTTTTTATGTGTGATTTTGTTGCCTTTTAAAAATATAGGATGGCGCAAACATCATCAATTGCATTTGCGATTACACGGTGTTGTATCCATATCATCTTTTTGATAAAGTGATAAGAAACAGTCGTATGAAACATGAGGTCAGAAAAATGATTGTTCTAATTACAGGCGCTTCCCATACAGGGAAGACTTTATTGGCACAAAAGATTCTTGCAAAATATCATGTTCCTTATTTGTCAATTGATCTGTTGAAAATGGGATTGATTCGAAGTAAGTACACAGATTTAACGCCGGAAGATGATGCACAATTGCAGATGTACTTATGGCCCGTTCTTCGGGAGATGATAAAGACCGCGATAGAAAACAGGCAAAACCTTGTCATCGAGGGCGGATACATTCCGGGCGGATGGGAAGAAGGATTTTCCGATGCGGATTTAAAGCAAATTCGGTATTATTGCCTTGTTATGAGCAGGCGGTATATTCAAAATCACTTTTCGGATATTAAGGCGCATGCCTGTGATGCTGAAAAAAGGATAGACGATGCATGGTGCACCATGCAAAATGTTCTGGAACAGAATGCGTATTATCTGAATCTGTGCCGGAAACATAAATATCCATATCTTCTAATTGATGAGGCATATCAGGTGGATGTGGATCTTCCAATTGAAAATATGTAATTTTGTAAAAAAACAGACGGCGTTTGCAACGGTTCAGTGAGCGGATATCATAGTGGACGTCAGCTTGCCGGATGGGAAGACTTTTTTGTGCGGGCAAATCACATTGTGCGGGCGGCACTTCGTGTTTTCCTGTAAAAGAAAAGGGTGAAGACAGACAAAAAGAAGCGATATCCTTTCAAGAGGAATATCGCTTCTTTTATCTGAACAAATGACTTATTTGCTGACGGCGTTGATGGAGCTGTCCTTGAGCAGGACGTCATGCGCACCGCCTTCACGAAGGCTGGTGGGCGAGACAATCGTCAGCTTTGCATTCTTCTGCAGATCGGGAATCGTCAGGCAGCCGCAGTTGCACATGGTGGAACGCACCTTGCTCAGCGTCAGATAGACGTTGTCCTTCAGGCTTCCGGCATAGGGGACGTAGGAATCCACGCCTTCTTCGAAGGTAAGGCCCGTGTTGCTGCCGGTGTCGTAACGCTGCCAGTTGCGCGCACGGGAGGAACCTTCGCCCCAGTATTCCTTCATGTAGCTGCCGTTGACCATCACGCGGTTGGTGGGACTTTCGTCGAAGCGGGAGAAGTACCGGCCAAGCATGACGAAATCGGAGCCCATCGCAAGGGCAAGGGTGATGTGGTAATCGTAAACGATACCGCCGTCGGAGCAG
>JAHZHV010000051.1:4694-5030 GCA_019420085.1 Christensenella sp. | reverse complement strand
CGATCACAGCGGAAGCCTGTCCGCGGCCAATGCCTTTTTGTTCGCGCGTGATGCAGATCGAGCCGCCGCCGATACCGATTTTGATGAAATCTGCGCCCGCTTCGGCCAGGAACATGAAGCCTTCGCGGTCAACGACGTTTCCGGCGCCGACTTTGACGGTATCGCCGTAGGTTTCACGGATATAGGAAAGGGTATTTTTCTGCCAGGCGGAGTATCCCTCCGAGGAGTCGATGCAAAGCACGTCTGCACCGGCCTCGATCAAAGCGGGAACACGTTCGCGGAAATCGCGCGTGTTGATGCCCGCGCCGACGATATAGCGCTTATGGCTGTCAAGCA
>JAHZHV010000051.1:0-4684 GCA_019420085.1 Christensenella sp. | reverse complement strand
GTTTTCCTTGTGGGAGTCGTAGTCTTTGCGGAAGACAAAGTACAGCAGGCGCTGATCGGCGTTGATGATGGGCAGGGAATTGATCTTATGCTCCCAGATGATGTCGTTGGCCTGCTTCAGCGTCGTATCCTCACCGGCATAGATCAGCGATTCAAACGGCGTCATAAAGGTGGAAACCTTTGTGGAGGGGTTCATGCGGCTGACGCGGTAGTCGCGGCTGGTGACGATGCCAAGGAGTTTGCCTTCTGCGGTACCGTCGTCGGTAACGGCAATGGTGGAATGTCCCGTGCGTGCTTTGAGCGCAAGCACGTCGGCAAGCGTCGCGTCGGGACGGATATTGGAGTCGCTTTTGACAAATCCCGCCTTATAGGCTTTGACGCGCCGGATCATCTCGGCCTGCGCCGCGATCGGCTGCGAAGCGTAGATAAAGGAAATGCCGCCCTCACGCGCCAATGCAATGGCCATCTTGTCGTCGGAGACGGCCTGCATGATTGCCGAGGTCATCGGGATGTTCATGGTAATGGCGGGTTCTTCTCCGCGCTTGAATTTGGTCAGCGGCGTTTTCAGTGAAACGTTTTCCGGACGGCAGTTTTCGTCCGTGTAACCGGGCATGAGAAGAAACTCACTGAAAGTTCTGGAGGGTTCGTTGATGATCACGGCCATATAGCGTTCGACTCCCTTTCCTGAAAAATTGATATGCGGATATAAAAATCTGGACTGCGATAAAGACGCAGTCCGGTTTACTGTAACGTATCCATCCGTATACGGCAAAAACCGTGCGGATTTATGCGGTACAAAGCACTTGATCTTCCATCAAGTTAAGGATAGTATAATCGTATCGGATGTAAAAAGCAAGCGTTTTATGCAGGAATGAATGGAATACGGCGGGGGTGTGGAGAAAACATGAAAACACTGCAGGAACTTGTAGATTCGCATGAAAGAATCGTTTTTTTCGGCGGCGCGGGCGTGTCGACGGAAAGCGGGATTCCGGATTACCGCAGCCGCGACGGCATTTACAGCCGCGGCTATACGCTGCCGGCGGAGACGCTTTTGAGTCATACGTATTTTATGCAGCATACGCAGGAATTCTATGACTTTTACCGCGACGTCATGGTGCATCCGCAGGCAAAGCCGAACGCGGCGCATGCGGCGCTGGCAAAGCTGGAGGAGGCCGGACGCCTGCTGAGCGTCGTGACGCAGAATATCGACGGCCTGCATCGCGCGGCGGGCAGCAAACGCGTGCATCGCCTGCATGGCTGTGTGTATGAAAACTATTGCATGGATTGCGGTAAATCGTATCCTTTGTCCGCAATCTTGCAGACCAGGGGCGTGCCAAAGTGCGATTGCGGCGGTGTCATTCGTCCCAATGTCGTGCTGTATGAAGAATCGCTCGATGAGCGGACGCTGCGCGAAGCGGTGCAGGATCTGTCGCGCGCGGATATGCTGATTGTGGGCGGTACATCGCTCAACGTCTATCCGGCAGCCGGTCTTTTATCGTATTTTCAGGGCGACGCGGTGGTTGTGATCAATTTGCAGCCGACGGCGTTTGACCGCAAAGCCGATCTTGTGCTGACGCAGCCGATTGCCCAGACGCTGGGCGCGCTTAGCATTCATCCGGTCGCAGGGAAGTGAGCATATGACGTCGTTTTATCTGGAACCGGCGCGAAAAACGCCTGTATGGGGGAGTTATGACGTCGTTGTCGCCGGCGGCGGCGTTGCGGGGATTGCCGCGGCGCTTGCCGCAGCGCGAAACGGTGCGAAAACCGCGCTTGTGGAACGCCAGTTTCTGCTTGGCGGTCTTGCCACGGCAGGGCTTGTGACGATCTATCTGCCGCTTTGCGACGGAATGGGAAATCAGGTCAGCTTCGGTATTGCTGAGGAATTGCTGCGCTTGAGCATTCGTTATGGCGCGGAAGCGGAGTATCCGGCTGCATGGCTGGATGGCGGAGACAGTAAGGCACGGCGCGAAAAACGCTTTCGCGTGCGGTTTAATGCCTCGGTTTTTGCCATTGCGGCCGAACAGCTGCTTTTGCAAAGCGGTGTGACGCTTTTGTATGGAACGAGCATCTGCGGCGTATCTGCCGATGCTGCCGGGGAACGGGTAAACGCACTCCTGGTTGAAAATAAGACCGGACGCGGCGCATTGGAAGCCGGGATGTTCATCGATGCAACGGGCGACGCAGATGTGCTGGCGCAGGCAGGGGAGCGCACGGCAGTTTTTGCACAGGGAAATGTGCTTGCCGCCTGGTATTATGCACTGGAAGACGGCGCGCTGTGCCTGCATGCATTGGGCGCATGCGATGTGCCGGATAAGTATAAAAAGGATCAGGCGCAGGCCGATGAAAATATCGGCACATTCCGCTTTGACGGTTTGGATGGGATGCAGTTAAGCCGGGTGACCGTGCAGTCGCATCAAAGGACGCTGGAGGATTTCCTCAAAAAAGGCGGCATTGCAGACACGCATGCGCTGACGGCGATTGCGTCCATTCCGCAGGTGCGTATGTCGCGGCGCCTGGATGGGGCATATACGCTGGATGATGATGCCATGCATGTGCATTTTGCAGATTCCGTCGGTACGTTCTCCGACTGGCGAAAAGCGGGACCTGCGTATGAACTGCCGCTGGGTACGCTGCACGGTACGCGGATGAAAAACCTCCTTGCGGCAGGACGCTGCATCAGCGTGACGGACGCCATGTGGGACATTACGCGTGTCATTCCTGTCTGTGCCGTATCGGGAGAAGCCGCCGGAACGGCTGCGGCATTGACGCAGGATATGACGCATGCGGACGTAGCGAAGATTCAAAAAAGACTGTGCGAAAACGGCGCACAGGTGCATTTACCGGACAAGAACAGCGATTGATTGGGCGCATGAAAAAATACCGGCAGACGCAGGTTGTCTGCCGGTATTTTTTTGCTTGGGCTGTGATTTAGTTTGCTGCGCGCTTTTTGGAAACGAACATAAAAGCCGCGGCGCCAAATGCTGTCAGCAGAATCAGCGCGTACAGCAGGATGGCGGTGTTGTCGCCGGTTTCGGGGACGGCCTGCATCCAGCCTGCGTACAGGAACAGATTGCTTGTAACCGTGTTGTCAAAGTTCCAGGCATTGGTGCATGCGGCATCCGTATACCAGCCGGTAAAGGTATAGCCGCTGCGTACAGGATCCTGCGGCCGTGTAAGAACATCGCCATAGGTCAGCACCTGTGTGCCGATCTGCGTGCCGTCCGCGTTGCGATAGACAACCGTCATCCGGAAAAGATCGCCGAAGGCATCAGGATCGACCGTGTGCGCGACGGCGCGCTGTCCCTCCGGCAAATCCTTGTCATAACCATGCGCAATATCGACATTGGCGATCGTATTGCCGGAAAACACGATCTTTTTGGGGGACAGCACATCCTGATCGACAAAGATCATATATCCGCTGTCGGTTATGGTATTGTTTTCGATGGAAACGGCAGCGACGTTTGCCGCAAGCGCATGCACGCGGAATACATTGCCGGGAATGCCGCTTATGGTATTGTCGCTGATCGTATAGTTTCGGCCCGTAGTAATCTGAATCGCGCTGCCGGATTCTTCCGTCAGGTTGCGGATCGTATTGCGGGTGATGCTGACATCCGTCTGCGGCCTTGTCTGTACGTTGATGCCGCGCCGATAGTTTTCGATGGTGTTGTCACAAATGGTAAGCACGCCGCCCTGATTTGCGGAAACCTGATCCGGCTGGATAAAGATGGCATAGTCTCCGGCAGTGCCGTTTGCGGTAAAGCTGCAGTGCGAAACCGTCATATTCTGCATTTGGGTATCCGGATCGTTGACATACACATACAGCATGTTGTCAAACGTACAGTTTTGAATGACCAGACTGCACGCATCGGCGTTTTGTGTCTCAAAGCCTGCGCCGCCGGCGGAAATGGATGTATGTGCGCCGCCCTCACAGAAGCGGATGCCGTCTACCGTGAGCGTTCCTTCGCTTGCAAAGATGCTGTCATAGCCGCCGGCAACCTCGGCGTACAGGCCCGCGCATTGCGAAATGGCGGCAGTCTGATCCGCACCCACAACGCAGACGTCGGTCAGCGTGTAGTAGCGGCTCGGCGTAAGATCAATGCTGTTTGCAGAGCCGCTTTGCACAACGCCGTGAATCGTATATGTAACGGCGGTAATCGGTTCCCGTTCGCTTACCGTCGGCGTATCGCTGGCACGGTAGTAGAACGGACCGCAGTTTGTATATGTCATCGTTGCGCCATTTGTTCCCCCGACAAGAGAAAAATCACCCGCGCCTTCTGCATTGTACAGCGCTTTGACAGCCTGCGCCGCCTGCGCGAGCGTGTCAAATTGTACGTTTTCGAATTTTTCCTGTGCTGCGGCAATGCGCAGGGAAGCGTCGCGCCCGTTTTGGGCGAATACGTCGTTTACGGTCAGAGAAACGGAAACATATCCATCCTCCGCTGCCAGCGCGGCGGCGGGCAGCAGCGTCAGGGTAAGCACAAGACACAATAGGCATGCAATTGCTTTTTTCATAAGACCTGTCCTCTTTTTTGTATTTTTGTTTTATTGGGAAAATTCTCAATATCCAAGCGCTTCGTCTACGAGCCAAAGTTCAGTGTCGCGGCCGGCCGGCGCCTCCATTTTGACAAACGCATTGCAGATGCGCCCGGCCTGCGGCGTGCATTCGGCGCAGCGATCCGTCAGCG
>JAHZHV010000050.1 GCA_019420085.1 Christensenella sp. | reverse complement strand
GATCTGTATACTGCATTCCAAGATATTGATACAGCATACTGCGGTCACGATGATTTTGGGCTTCTTCTTCGTTAATCAGTCCCATATCAAGAAGCCGGTTGACTTCCGTATGGTCCCGCGTCAGGCATGTCAGCTGTTTGTCACGCAGCAGATATACGCGGCTGTCACCCAAATACGCAACTTCGCAGCCCTCTTCATGCAGACAAAGCAGCGCAATCGTTGTGCCCATATGTCCGCCGCGGCCATATGTCAGAATACAGCGATTTGTCTCATCACAGAACGCATCAATATTTGCGCGTGCCTGCCCGCCGTTATCCAAGACGCCCAAAAGGCGCTCAAGACGCTCCGCAGCAAGATAAGACGCCTCTTCTCCATTGCTTTCGCCGCCCATACCGTCACACACGGCATACAGTTGACGTTTATCCGACGAAATCTCGGCAAAATAACCGCCGGCATCCATTTGCTCGCGTTTGAGATAGCGGCCGTTTAAAAAGAAATTATCTTCATTATTTTTACGCAGTTTTCCAATATGATTGCGTACGGCAGCTTCAATGGTATAGCGCATGAATTCTCCTTACCCAACTTTCTGTTGGTTTACAATATAACAGCTTAATCCGGCATCTATCATGCCGGCATTGTATTTCAATCATACAAACCTATTTTATTATAGCCAAAATTACAGCTTTTGCAAACAAACCAAGCACAGAATTTATGTGATGTCCACCTGTGCGGCGGCATGCATCTGCACATAGCGAACAACCTCTTCCGGCTCTTTGCAGATACCATAGAGGTGTCGACAATGCGTTGACAAAAAGCCCTCAGCACAGACATGATCCAACATCTTTTCCAGCGGATCATAGTACCCTTGCGTATTGAGCACCACAATTGGCTTTGCATGCCGGTTCAACTGACGCAATGTCAATACCTCAAAAAACTCTTCCAGCGTGCCAATGCCGCCCGGCGCCATAATAAACGCATCGCTAAGCGATTCCATCATTTGTTTGCGTTCCCGCATGGTGTCCGTAAAAATCAGCTGTGCGCAATCCTTTACCAGAACGCCCTCCTGATCAAAGAAGCGTGGTGCAACGCCGATACTCTGACCATTGGCAGCACAAACGCCGCGATAAACAGCGCCCATGACGCCTGTAGCGCCGGCACCGAATACCAGCGTATGTCCATTGCGCGCGATATGTGTACCCAATATAAAAGCCGCTTTTGTAAACTCTTGTGCAATCTCATCACTCGCGGCGCCAAAAACACAGATTCGCATCAAACCACCTCCCCTTACGTTTAGTATACCATATCCATGTATATCAAAAAAGCGGGATTTATACCCGCCACTATGGTATAATGAACGAAATCATACATCGAAACGATGCGAATAAGGAGGTTTTTTCATGGAAAACACGCAGCCGCTCGGCCTTGATATTCCAAAACTTGGATTTGGACTCATGCGTCTGCCGATGCTGGATAATGGCGAAGTCAACCTGCCTGAAGTCTGCGACATGGTTGACGAATTTCTGGCAAATGGTTTTACCTATTTTGACACGGCCTATGGGTATTTGGGCGGCAAAAGCGAACGGGCAGCAAAAGCTGCACTGTTTGACCGCTATCCGCGCGATCAATTCTGTTTTGCAACCAAAATGCCTGTTTGGGAAGCAGAAACACCGAAGGACATGGAACGTATGCTGCAGGAATCTTTGCAGCGCACCGGCGCATCATATTTTGATTTCTATCTGCTGCATAACGTCTCAACGACCGGAAACCGTCTGGCACGCTGCAATGACTTTGGTGCATGGGACTGGATTCAAACCGTGAAACAACGCGGTCTTGCAAAGCACATCGGTTTTTCCTTCCATGACAGTGCCGCCGTGTTGGATCAATTACTGACAGAGCATCCCTATATGGAGTTCGTCCAGCTGCAGATCAACTACGCGGACTGGAATCATGCTGTCGTGCAGTCCCGTGCCTGCTACGAAGTGGCACGCAAACACAACAAGCCCGTCATCATCATGGAACCGATCAAGGGTGGTTCTCTTGCCTGTCCCCCGCCTTCTGTTGCAGCAGTATTTGAAAAAGCGGATCCTTCTGTCTCCATGTGCCAGTGGGCGCTTCGCTTTGCGGCTTCGCTGGAAGGACTGATTACGGTCTTAAGCGGCATGTCAACACTGGAACAAATGCGGGAAAATGTCCGTACCATGAAGCAGATTACACCGCTTCAGCCGCAGGATTATGCGATTTATGACGAGGCTGTCGCACAACTGGATCAGCTTGGCCAGATTCCCTGCACAGCATGCCGTTACTGTGTATCGGAATGCCCAAACCATTTTGAAATTCCAGATCACATCTCCACTTTAAATAACTATACGGTATACGGTAATCTTGCCGCAAATCGTGGGCATTATCAGTGGGTCGTTTCCACGACAGGCGATCCCGCCGAATGTCTGGGGTGCGGCTTGTGCGAAAACGTTTGTCCGCAAAAACTGCCCATTATCGAAACGCTCCGCGTTTGCGAAACGTTTGGAAAATGATCGCGGGAGGCTGATACAATGAAACCTGTTCGCATGTTTACAATGCAAAGCTGCCCATTTTGCAAACAGGCGCATCGATGGATGGACGAGCTGTTTCAGGAACATCCGCAGTATCGTCAGATTCCCCTCGATATCGTCGATGAGGTAGAACAACCGGAATTCGCAGATCAGTTTGACTATTATTACGTGCCCACTTACTATGTCGGCGATCAAAAAGTTCACGAAGGCGCTGCAACAAAGGATGGTATTCGTCAGGTTTTTGAAACCGCGCTGCTTGCCGATGAAACATAATCCGTCTGCCGCAGGAAGATATTCCTGCGGCGCTTTGTTTTTTTGACAAAACCTTCATGCCCTCTTTATTTGAAGTTTGCAGCTGATATGATATACTGCTATTAATTTATCGCTGCATGTGCATGCACGAATGTCAATGAAAGAGAGGTATTTTACACATGAACAAAATCGGACTGCATCAGGGATACTGGCGTCAGACACCCGCCGAACATGCCGGCCTGGACAAATGGTTGGAATTGACCCAGCAAACCACCTGCGAAGTCTTTGAAATCGGACCGGCTATCATCCTGAATATGTCGGCTGGTGAACGTGCGGACTTCAAGAAATATCTTCTGGATCACAACATGTATCTTTCGATTAACGGCGGTCTGAATGAAACCAATGATATTGCCAGCGATGATCCTGCAATTCGTCAGCGCGGTATTGAGTATGCAAAAAGTGTCTTGCAGGCTATGTATGACGTCGGCTGTGATCGTTGGAGCGGCATCAATTATTCTGCCTGGCTGCGCCGTCCGTCCTGTGAGGTCCTCAGCTATGACGAAAAACAACGTCTGCTTGCTTTATCCCTGAACTGTATGAAACAGATCATCAAAACCGCTGAGGACTGCGGTGTCGATTACTGTTTTGAAATTGTCAATCGCTTTGAACAGTTTTTGCTCAACACGGCTGAAGAAGGCGTCGCTTTCTGCGAACAGATCGGTTCTGCCAATGCAAAGCTTTTGCTTGACACCTTCCACATGAATATCGAAGAAGACAGCATTGTAGATGCCTTGGCGCTTGCACAGAATAAGGGGCGTTTGGGACACGTACACGTTGGTGAATCCAATCGACGTGTGCCAAACTTTGACGGGAAAACACATCTTGACTGGGACGGCATTCTCGGCACTTTGAAAAAAACGAATTATACCGGCTTTATCACAATGGAACCGTTCATGAAAATGGGTCTTACCACGATCTGTGTCTGGCGTGATTTAAGTCATAATGCAGATCTGGATCAAATGGTACAATATGCGCGCGATGCGGCGCAATTCCTCCGCAGCAAGCTTGCCTGACCGGTTTGTTCCATATAACTTTATATGTGCGCAAAAGACTGCATATCCAAATTGGGATATGCAGTCTTTGATCTGTCTGCTTCGCGCAGGCAGTATTGGCCATGCACATCTTAGAAAAATTGTAAATAAATCAAAAGCATTTGTTCCTGAGATGTTAGAACAACCTTTGTCCATACCATGCTACAATAAAAACAATTCAAATCGAATCCGTGAACATAAGGAGGTTCCAGCCGATCCATGCCGCATCCCAACAAAAAAACGCTCCAGGCAATTGTTTTGCTGTGTCTGATTGCAGCAGTGACTGTATTTGCACTCTATGCCGGCGATCCCTTCTGGAATCTGCTCAGCAATTCAGAAGCGCTTCGCGCCTGGGTAGACGAATACGGTGTTTGGAGTAAGCTCGCCTTTACCTGTATGATGGCACTCCAGGTTTTTGTCGCCTTTATTCCGGGAGAGCCTCTTGAAATTGCCGCCGGTTACGCTTTCGGTGCATGGGAAGGAACCGCGCTTTGCATGCTTGGCGCTTTGATTGGCAGCGCCGTCGTCTTCTTATTCGTACGCAAATACGGCGTTAAGGCGCTGCAGCTTTTCTTTTCCGGAGAAAAAATCAATTCCGTTGGTTTTTTAAAGGATACATCCAAATTGCATTTGCTGGTCTTCATCATATTCTTTATCCCCGGCACACCAAAGGACATTCTGTCCTATGCCGTTGCATTAACACCGATGCGCCTTCGTGCATGGCTGATCATTTCAACGATTGCACGCATTCCGTCCATCGTCACCTCCACAATCGGCGGCGATGCGCTCGGCATGGGAAACTTCGCTTTTGCAGTCATCGTATTCGGTATCACGCTGCTGATCAGCGCATTGGGACTTGTCGTCTACCAATATATTGCAGCGCATCCCAGGCAGCCGTCTAAAGCAAAGCGATTCTCCGAAAAAGAAACCAACCAAACAACACAAGGTATCTTATAAGGTCAAACATATCTGCAACATCTCTGCCCCCAATAAAAAAAACGGAAAGCGTATGCTTTCCGTTTTTTTATTGGGACTTTATTCATTCTTGCCCATGATATACGCATCGATGCCCTTTGCTGCGGTTTTCCCTGCGCCCATGGCAAGGATAACCGTTGCAGCGCCGGTTACTG
>JAHZHV010000005.1 GCA_019420085.1 Christensenella sp. | reverse complement strand
TTAGCCGATTTTTCCGTCCCGGAAGGCAAGGATCATTTCGCGTGTCAGACTGCCTTCTCCCATGTCGTCAGGAATTTCGCTGCGGTGCACCCATTGCGCAACGGAAAGCTCCCGTGTATCGATTTTGATTTCATCACTGCCGTCCAGCTGTGCAACAAAACCCATCAAAAGGGTTTCGGAGAATGACCAGGGCTGACTTTTATAATAGGCAATACGTCCTACGCGCAATCCGGTTTCCTCAAAGACCTCGCGGCGTACAGTGTCTTCCGGTGCTTCAGATACTTCACAGTATCCTGCAATGAGGGCATAACGCCGAAACGGACGGTTGGCATATTTTGTAAGAACGATGCGATCACCATCGACAACAGCCACAATTACTGCAGGATTGATGCGAGGGTAGACGATACGGCCACATGCAGGACAGCGCAGTGCACGTTCTTCAGGGTGGTGTTCCAGTGGATGTGCACATGTTGAACAGAAGCGATTTCGATGATAAAAATTGGCAAGTTGTACTGCGGTAATGTCGGCAAAGGCAAGATGCTGCGGCTCCACGGTTCGAAACGCGGAAGGCGCAGAATAATGCAGTTTGAGAACTTGACATTGCGTCTGATCAAAAACGCAATCTACCAAGTAAAATGCGCGGGTGTCCAGATGAAACAGATACTGACCCTGTTGTGGGGAAAGCTGAAGTGCCTCAAACGTGGGGATGCAGCCGGTTTCATCGACAAGGACCTTTGCATCCTGCATGATGATGGCATAATCTGTGGATTCTGCTTGTCGCTGCATGGAAAAGTCAATATCAAGATGGTGCGGCGCAATGTCTTGAATCATAAAAAATCCTCCGCGCAAAAAATCAATTTCTGATTTAGTATAACATATTGTGGCATGAAACGCGGAGGCGAGTTGAAATACTTTGAAGGGAAATGCTATAATTGCCACATTACCCGGAAAGGACAGAGAGTTTGAAAAAATTGCTGCGAATCATTGGACAGATTCTGCTTGCTGCCATCGTGCTTTGTGTGGCGATCAATTTGTATGTCATTGCTCTGGCATCGCGTTATATTGTCACGCAGGAAGATGCGCCGCGCGCGCAGTATATACTTGTGCTGGGTGCATCCGTGATCGACAATGCCTATCCAAGCAATATGTTGGAGGATCGCATTTTGACTGCGGTACAGTTGTATCAATCCGGTGCAGCGGATGTTATTTTGATGAGTGGTGACCATCGAAGCGACTATTATAATGAAGTGGAAGTCATGCGCAATTACGCGATTTCATGTGGGGTGCCTGCGGATGCAGTACAGATGGATCATGCGGGAATCAGTACGTATGATTCCATGCGCCGCGCTGCAGATGCAACGCCGCAGGCACGCGTCATTGTTGTAACACAGCGCTATCATTTATATCGTGCCGTATATAATGCACGCGCTTTGGGGTTGGATGCGTATGGTGTGGCAGCAGATCGCCGGCCGTATACGCAGTGGTGGTTCAACCAGGGGCGCGAAGCGATGGCGCGAATCAAAGACTTCTTTGCCGTAATTTTACGCCCGTACAGTGCCAATATTGATGGAATTTGATATTATGAAGGATTCTTCACAGGAATGCGGTGTCAGACAGATGGATCCAATGCAGACGGCACGTGCGGCTGCATTTGCAAGTTGGATCAACGCACCGATGCCAATGGTGAC
>JAHZHV010000049.1 GCA_019420085.1 Christensenella sp. | reverse complement strand
GACATATAGTCGCCGTTTCATAGTCCATATTATAGCGATTGCAGGCGTATTTTGCAATCAGCTGCCCGATGCACCATGCAATCTTTCAAACAACGCACCAAGCGTTTGAAACAGATCCCCCTGCACCCTGCATTGCAGCGTGGGTACGTCCGTATTGCGCAACGTCATTGTACCGCGGGAATCCGACACCACCTGCAAAAGCAGCTTTGGATCAATCGGCGCATCCTGTGCAAAGCAAATCTGCACATCCTGCCCACGCTGCAAAATACGAAGCACACCGCACATGGCAGCCTGATGTTTTAAATACGCCACATCAATCAGTGTCTCTACGCACTTTGGCATATCACCGTATCGATCGATCAGTTCTTCCGTAACATCAAGTTTTGCCTGTTCGCCATCCACGGCCGCAATACTTTGATATGCCTGAATTTTCAGCATCTGATTGTCGATATAGTGATCCGGAATGTACGCCTCCACCGCCAGATCCATATGCGGATCCGGTCTGCGCTGGATCACTGGCGCACCGCTTTTGATTGCCGCAACTTCTTCCTGCACCATGCGGCAGTACATTTCATATCCCACCGCAGCAAGATGGCCATGCTGCTGTGCGCCCAAAAGGTTTCCCGCACCGCGGATCTGAAGATCGCGCAATGCGATTTTGAATCCCGAACCAAACTGCGTGTACTCGGAAATCGCACTGAGTCGTTTTTGCGCCGTTTCATTCATGAGGCTATCGCGCAAATACGTAAAATACGCATATGCCGTGCGTCCGCTGCGGCCGACCCGTCCCCGAAGCTGGTACAGCTGGGACAAGCCAAACTTATCCGCCTCAAACACAATCATCGTATTGACGTTTGGAATATCGATCCCGTTTTCGGCAATCGTTGTACATACCAGCACATCATATTCGCCGTCAATAAACGCCTGCATCACCGCTTCCAGGCGCTGCTGCGGCATCTGCCCATGTCCGACGGCAACGCGAAGATCCGGCATCATGCTGCGCAGGCGGGCAGCAAATCCCTCAATTGAACGCACTTTGTTGTAAATCACATAAACCTGTCCGTCGCGCGACAGTTCACGGGCAATCGCATCACAGACGATCCCATCGCTGTACTCCAGCACATAGGTCTGCACCGGCACACGATCCGTAGGCGGCGTCTCAATCACCGACATGTCCCGAATCCCCGTCATGGACATATTCAGCGTACGCGGAATCGGCGTGGCAGACAACGTCAGTACATCGATGCCTGCCTTCATCTTCTGAATCTTTTCCTTATGTTCAACACCAAAGCGCTGCTCTTCATCAATAATCAGCAGCCCCAGATCCGAAAATACAACGTCTTTGGCAAGCAGCCGATGCGTTCCGACGATAATATCAAGGCGGCCATCTGCAAGGTCGCGGAGAATATCGCGCTGCTGCGCCGGCGTGCGAAGACGGCTGAGCATCTGCGGCGAATGGTTTCATAATGCTGTCTGGCAAGCAATGTTGTGGGAACCAGAATCGCAACCTGCTTTGAATCATTTACCGCCTTAAAGGCAGCACGCAGCGCAACTTCCGTCTTTCCGTATCCGACGTCACCCAGCAGCAGGCGATCCATGGGACGCGGCGACTGCATATCCTCCTTGATCTGCTGCGTGCTGGTCAGCTGATCCGGCGTTTCCTCGAACGGAAACTCCTGCTCAAATTCCCGCTGCCACGGCGTATCCGCACGAAAAGCAAATCCCTCCTGCAAACTGCGCGCCGCATACAGCTTTGCAAGTTCCTGCGTCATATCGCGCAC
>JAHZHV010000048.1 GCA_019420085.1 Christensenella sp. | reverse complement strand
CGATCCCATCCAGATATACTTCTTTGGCATGCACATACCGTGCAGCGGGATCAAATACGCCAAATGCCGTCAGCGTCAAAAGACAAACCAGTACACCCGCCGTAGCGCATGCAGCAATCAACGCCCGCCGCGGGCTCCTTTTTACCTGCCGCACCAGCGCACCCGAAACACGTTCACCCAGCGCGGCAAGCATCGCATGCTGCTTATTCCTTGCCCGCAGAGGCCGATGTTGCTGCACTTGCGGCAGCATTTGATCGATTTCAGGAATTTGCTCAGATTCTTCCGTAATACGGTCAATCTGCAGCATGTCCTGCATCACACGCAAATTCGGCGGCAGCTGCCTGACGTCCCGCTGTGCCAACGCAAGCGCAGAATGCACCGAAGCAAATTGTGCATGTCCGCCATCCGACTTGGGAAGCGTCGCATCAAAGGGCATCAGCTGCTTGCGCAAGCGGCCGGTGTCCTCCCACGCCTGTTCCTGCATCTGCGCAGAATCATACGTCATCCCAACGTCAAAATGATCCAGACTATGCAAATCCTCAAATGCAGCGCGATAATCCGTCTGGCCAAAATTGCTCAGACTCCTGCGCGATGTGTCGGTATATCCATCCTGATACAAGTAATCAGAATCCGAAGAATAAAATCCAAAACCGCCGCTTTGCCTGTATGCCGGCGTATGGCCAATATTCTGATGTGTATATGCGTTGCGTTTATCCTGCACTGGTATCGTCACCTTCCGTCAAGAAGTCCCATATCGTCAGATTCCCTCAGAACCGACGCATGCCACAAAGTGGCCCTTTCAAAACCCGTATATCGTTATTATAGAGTTATTACGGAATTATTACAACACAATTTCGGTGATCGTTACAATTTTTTTACTGTTTTTTTATGACAAATCGGTCACTTTTTTCGCTTCTGTATAAAAAACGGGACATCATGCAACCGCATGATGTCCCACAAGCATACACATTAAAAATCAACATAGTTGGCCGGATTGCGCGCCACGCCATTGACGCGTACCTCAAAGTGCAGATGATTACCTGTTGACACGCCCGTGCTGCCAACTTTGGCAATCTGCTGACCCTGAGAGACATACTGTCCGACGCTGACAAGCGTCTGAGAACAATGCGCATAGCGCGTCTTGACGCCGTCGCCATGATCGATCTCGACCATGATGCCATATCCGCCATTGCGTCCGGAATATGTCACATATCCAGAGCGCGTTGCCAGGATCGGCGTACCATAACCCACTCCGATATCGATACCGCTGTGATACGTGCTTGCACCGGCCGTCGGCTGATTCCGGTATCCAAACGGAGATGTAATCACGCCGCCGTTGACGGGCCGCATATATCCCGCTGCCGAAACGTTGCTGGGACGCTTTTGTGTACCTACAACAATGATTTCCGTCACCGGTTCCACCGTAATCTGTTCGGACAAAACCGTACGGGAAACTTCGTTGCCATTGAGATAATTGATCTGAATCGTAGAGACCTTTTGTCCGTCACTGCCAGCCTGCTGCACAACCTGCTGATCGGAATACATCGAATCGCTCGTCGTCGTCTGCGTCTCATGCGGCAGCGTTTCTGTTACCTCAATGATCTGTTCGCTCGAAACATTGACCAGCTTTTGCGGCTGCATCAGAGAAATCTGCTGTCCGACGGAGAGCACATCCGTTGAAGCCAGCGACGGATTGGCTGCGCGAAGATCCGAAACCGTATAACCATGCGCCTCAGCGATCGACCACAGCGTATCTCCGGACTGCACCGTATACGTCTGTGCCGTCTCAACGCCCATCGTCAAAAACTGCAGCGCTTCTTCTTTGGTGCGCAGCAAAGAATAATCCACGTCCTGCTGTGCAATTTCGACATCTTCCAGAAAGCCTACCGTCGTATTGCCTTCATCATTGGTGTAAGGCGCAAGCGCCTGATCAAGCACCCACTGCGCGTCTTCCTGGCTTTCAAGTGCGACCGCCGCCATACCGTCAATATCGATCACAACGGCATTGACATTGATCTGAATATTGCGCATGACTTCATCCGCCACATCATCCGGCGTACTGACATATTTGGGATCAACCAGCGTATCCCGCATTTCCAGTTCCTGATTTGCCAGTACATCCACGCCATACTCAACACTGAGCTGCTCATACAAGGAATCCACGGATGCCTCCAGCGTCTCGGCATCCGTCACCGTACCCACGGGGCGGCCGTCAAAATACACCTCTTTGGCTTCCACATAATGCTGTGCGCCGTCAAACAGCCCTGTATACCAGGCAACCGTGACCAACGCCGCACAAAGCGCAATTGCACCGCAAGCACATCCAACAGCAACGGATATGCCGCGAAACAGCTTTTTCCTCTGCTGCAGCGTACGCCCTGCCTTCGTAAGGCTTCGTGCACTGGCACGGTCGGCCCGCGCCACACGCCGTTTCTGCAACAGCCGCGTCATTGGCCCCTGATGATCCACAGGCCGCAGCATTGCCATTTGCGCATTGTCATATGGCGCAAGCTGCTGCGTCTGCTGCTGCAGCAAATCCAGCTGCTTGTCCGGCTGCCGGCACTCCGGCTGCTGCAATACCGGTACGTCCGTTTGCTGCAGCGTCCTGGCCGCGTTCTTCAATGCCTTTGTAGCCTGACGCGGTTTTGCCTCCAACTCTACAATCTGACCGGATAAATCCACCATGCGCATGCTGTTTTGCATGCTCTGATGCTCCAGTGCCGCCAAACGCATTGTCTTCTCACTTGGCTGCATTGCAACGTTCTGGTGCGTAACAGGGCGTGTTTTCACCGCCGCCCCTTCTGTTCTTTGCTCATGGCGTTGGCGCAGCTGCCGTACCCACGGCGGACAAACAAAACGAAAGCGATATTTGCGCCGTCCTTTGCCATTCATAAAATTTATTTTGGATCGTTCTTTTAAGAACATGAAAATCCCCCCGTATAAAAACGCATGCGCACCTTCCTGTGGCGCATCGTGGTTCCTATTGTAAAGTTATTACAAAGATATTACAAGCGTTTTTTCCGGTTTTAACCCCATTCTGTCAAATTTTTACAAAAAGTTCGCTTTTGCATCGCACATACAAACCCACTGAATTGGGATTGCCTGCGCCACGTATCTATATTATAATAGACGCGTCATATTTTCGGCAAATCCTACTATTGGAGAATGGAGACAATCAAAGACGATGGCGTTATGCAAGTTCCAGCCGGGTGGCGGCATGTTCTGTTCCACACCGGTTGAAAATCTGTTTATCGAAGAATACATGCCGGCTGCGCCGGCAGATTTTGTCAAAGTATACTTGTATGGTCTGATGCACTGTTATTACCCCGATACGGCACCGCAGGATCTGGAAACCATGGCACGCTTCATCCAGCTGCCGCCGGAACGGGTGCGCGAGGCATTCTTCTACTGGCAGCAGCAGGGACTCCTTCGTCTGGATCTTGGCAGTGAAAAACCGGCTGTTATTTACAATATCCTGCCGCGCGATGCGCGCGGTTTTATCCCGCCGCAGCAGGATGCGTTTGTTTCTTTCAACCAGCAGGCGCAGCAGTTCTTTAATCCCCGTCAATTGACACCCCGGGAGCTGGATCAGATGCACGACTGGATACGGGATCTGGGCTTTCCCTGCGCAAGTGCGCTCCTGATCGTGGAATACTGTATCAACATGCATGGCCGTGATATCTCCATCAACTATATGAACACCGTTGCGGAAAACTGGGCCTCAGAAGGATTGCTTTCCCCCGACGATATCCGTGCACATTTGCAGCAGCGCCGCAGCGAAATGCGCGACGTGATGTCCATTTTGGGCATGCTCGGCATCCGCAAGCGCAGCGCAACGGATCCTGAACTTGCGCTATACCGCAAATGGACGCTTGAATGGGGGTTTGATCATGCGGCAATCGAAGCCGCATGTGCGCAGTCCACTGCCGCGCAGCAGCCGACCATGCGTTATGTGGACAGCATTCTTAACTCTTTCCGTCAAAACGGCCTGACAACGCGGGAACAAATTGAATCTTATCTGAAGCGCCGCAGTCAAAATCGAAATGCCGCACTGGCGATTCAAAATGCACTTGGTCTGAAGGGCTCGCCTTCTGAAACGTTTATGCAGGATCTGGAACGTTGGCGCGCCGCATTCGGCTATGATGTCCCCGTCATTGAGCTTGCGGCACGCACCGTATCCCGACAGGGCCGCCGCAGCGCCGATGCGCTTGAAAACCAACTGGCGCAATGGCATCGGCTCGGCCTGTTGTCTATGGATGATATTCAAAACTATCTCCAGCGTCAAACGCGGCTGACCGAGGATCTTCGCACAGTACTGGCACACCTTGGTCTTGATTTTACGCCCAACCGTCAGGGGCGTCAGTCCCTTGAGCTTTGGCTGTATGACTGGCAGATACCGCTTGAAACCGTGTTGCTTGGCGCGGATATGATTGTACAAAGCGGCGTACAGTTCGACCGCATGCACGCCCTGCACCGTCTGCTTTCCGACTGGCGCGAACAGGGTGTGCGGGATTTGCAAAGCGCACGCGCCGCGTATCAGAGCAAACAACAGCATGCGCCGCGGCCGGTTGCGCAAAACACCTCCGAGGCACTGCGTTATAATCAGCGTCACGATTCTTTGGAGGATCTTTATACCGAGCTTTAAGCACAAACCATGCATCCAAAGCAGGAGGAGCCTATGTCGCAATTGTATCAACGTGCGCTTGCACAAATGGATTTGGCGCGCAGTGAGAAAATCAGTGCTGCGCAGGCACGGCGCGACGCCTTTTACCGCGCGCATCCGCAGTTTGACGGCCTGCAGGCACGCATTGCTGCGGTTACACGCGATGTGTTTTCCAGATTGCGTGCAGGACAAATCAGTGCCGCCCAGGCTGAATTCGAAGTACAAACACGCATCGATGCACTGCGTGCGGAACACAACGCCGCATTGGCGGCGCTTGGCGTATCCGATGACGATTTTCTGCCGGTATGGGATTGTCCGCTTTGCCAGGATACGGGCTATGTACAGCAAAGCGACGGCCGGCGCGTCATGTGCGATTGTCTGCGCCGTGCGGCTGCCGCGCTGGCTTTTGACGCACGCGAATACGCACCCGATCCGGCACAAAGCTTTGAAGCATTTGATCTTTCCTGCTTTGCTGAAGCGCCCGATCCCGTTCCGGGTGAAAAATACTCTCAGCGCAGGCTGATGCAGGAAGCATACAATGCCGCAGTGCAGTATGCGGATACCTTTGCGCGGGAACAAAGCAGCAACTTCATCATCTGCGGACAAAGCGGTCTTGGCAAGACGTACCTTGCTCACTGCATTGCAAATCGCGTACAGACGCGCGGCCTGTCCACACTCTTTTTAACCGCCTATCGTCTGTTTGGCCTGCTGCGGGATGCATATTTCGAGCAAAACGACGGGAAACAGCTGGAACAAATGCTTTGTGTATGTGATCTTCTGGTACTGGATGATCTTGGAAGCGAACCGCTGCAGCGCAATATCAGCCTGGAAAGTCTGTTTTCTCTGCTCAACGAGCGAAACATCGCGCATCGTGCGACACTGATTGTCACAAACCTGTCGTTAACGCAGCTGCGCGATCGCTATGGTGAACGCATTTCGTCCCGTTTGATAACAAACGACACGCCCGTCATTCGCCTCTACGGCGCAGATGTGCGCATTGCACAAAAACGCCGCACCTTTCAAAATTAGTTCGGCATTCTCCTCCCCATGTGAGAGGATTCAATATCATCTATCTTCATCCTGAAAACGTTTTTTAAGGAGGTTTTTTCTATCATGGACGCCCGTACCGGCGTCACAGCTGTATGCATTGGCACACTCAGTTGTGACGTGTATCTGAAAAACATTCCGCAAACATTGATGCAAACCGACACAACCTTTGCCCGCGATGTAACGCTTCGCATCGGCGCAGGCGCCGGTGCTGTCGCCGCCAACCTTTCCCGCATGGGACTTTGCGTGCAGCTTGCCGGACGTCTTGGCGGCGATGTTTTTGGTTCCTTTGTCTGCGGCGCACTGGAGCGTCTCGGCGTCAATACGGATGCCGTTGCACGCGAAGGCACCAGCGGCAGTGCAACC
The DNA here is from genome assembly GCA_019420085.1 of Christensenella sp. Lineage (GTDB taxonomy): Bacteria > Bacillota > Clostridia > Christensenellales > Maliibacteriaceae > RGIG9107. The sequence continues at coordinate 2,722 of JAHZHV010000048.1, read as the reverse complement.
AACCTTTCATTCTTTGATTTGGAATCCGTGCCGCACACAGCACATTTCGCCGGCAATACGGCTGGGCTTTCCCCGGATATCGTGGATGACACGCTTTTGAGCGGAACGGATTTTCTGTGCATAGAACTTTCCGCAGCACTGCCGCTGCTGGACGGCGACGCACTCCTTGCTCTTGTCGGGCGTGCTGCAAAAAACAACGTGTGCGTACTTGTCTTTGCATGCGGTGGCACATCCGCCGTTGCAGATGCCGCGCGTCTGCTTGCGCCGCAATGTACGCTTTTAACGCTGGATGAAGCAACCGCATATGCCATCGGGGGCAGCGCATCCGGCGCAGTGCACGCACTTGCCGCCAATGCGCCGCAGCTTGTGACTATTTTGGATAAACAGGAAGTTGTTGCCAGTGATTTCAGCGGACTTGATGGCCGCTTCCCCCTTCCGAACGTATGCAGCGATGCCGCCTGTGACCCTGCCGGCGTAACAGAAGCGCTGTTCAGCGGCTGTGCGGCGGCTTTGGCACATCACTGTGCGTCACACGAATGCGTAGCGCTTGGCGCCGCAGCCGCAGCGCTCTGCCTTCATAGCGAGGGCGCATGTCACTGGGGAATGGACTTTGACAGTCTGCGTGCCGCCGCACAGCAACCGGCAAATGGATAAGGAGGTTTTTTGCAATGCAAAAACGTTTTGATATTCTGTGCATGGGCGTGGGCTGCTATGACGTTGTAGTGCGTCACATGCCCGCCGATCTTCTGTCCAAACGTGACGTCCTTTTGCAGGACATCACACCTTCCACAGGCGGCGATGCGCTCAATGCTTCTGTGGGACTAACGCGCCTTGGTATGAAGACAGGCTTTCTGACGGTTCTTGGAAACGATGCCTGGGGACACAGCGTTCTTGCTGATCTGAAGAAAAAAGGCGTAGACACTTCCGCCGTACAAATCCGCGATGATTTCCATACATGTGTCAGCTACGTTCTGGTAGAAGAAAACGGGGAACGGCATTTTGCAGTCAATTTCCCGGAAAACATGCTGCCGCTGCACAACAGCGACATCAGCGACGAACTGATTGCCTCCACGCGCCACATCCATGCGGCAAGCTGCAATGCACTGGGTTCCATGGACGATGAGCTGGGTGAATTGTTCCGCCGTGCGCACAAGTTGGGCGTAACCACCAGTATGGATACCGGCAGTGATCCCACAGGACGTTGGTTTGAACGCATCCGCGATACAATCGGATACTGCGATATCTTCTTCCCAAGCCACTATGAATGCGTTTATTATTGCGGTGGAAAGACAGATGTCATGGAAATGAAGGAGTTCTTCCGGGATAAGGGCGTCAAAATCTTTGGCGTTAAACTCGGCGGCGACGGCATTTTTGTAACCGATTTTCATGAAGACATCTTCATGAAGCCTCTGTTCCGTGGTACGCCCGTAGATACCACAGGCGCAGGCGATGCATTCTGTTCAACTTTCGTAGCCGGCATTGTGCGGGGAATGAGCCTGCGAGACGCCGCAGCGCTTGGACAGGCACAGGCTGCACATGTCATCAGCGTGGTCGGCGCCAACAATGGCGCAGTTGATATCCATACGCTTGTACGTTATGCACGCGACTTTGGCTATGAACTGGACATTCGCTAAGCACATTTAGAACCGCAAAAGGCACGCTTTCGGGCCTTTGAACAAGTTACTTGAAATGCAGTACAAACCGGCAGGCGCCGCCTTGTATGCTGCGTTATGCAGGACAAAGCGTGATCATATCATTGGCCGTATCGCCCCCCCGCAGGCGGGGGGCACAACGTAAAAAAAGCATAAAAAAGCGTAATCGAAAAAGGAACTGCGGAACAAATCATGAACATTCTGTGTATTGGTGCAATTCTATGCGATGTAGCGTTTCGGCCTGTAGAGTCGGAGGATTTTCTGCTTGATGCCCCCAAGTGCATCGATGCCTTCCGTCTGCATGGCGGCGGCGAGGGCAATAATGCCGCAATGGATTTTTCCACACTGGGGGAAACCGTACGTCTCGTCGGCCGCGTCGGAACCGATTTCATCGGGAGCTATCTTCTGTCCCAGCTGCAAACACATGGAATCGATACCAACGCTGTAATTCGTGTACCAGATAAGCCCACAACCATATCGGTCCAGATGATCAGCGGCAGCGGCGGGCGCACACTGGCCGCCAAACGCTGGGGCGCCAACGAAACAATGGAAAAAGATGATGTGCCCGATGCGCTTATTCGCTGGGCCGATCATGTGCATATTGTCAATGCCATGTGCCTGTCCGGCTTTGACGGCGAGGGCTCCGCACGTGTATTTGCCCGTGCGCATGCACTTGGCAAAACGACAAGTATGGATTTGAATAACCCCCGTTTTGACGGACCATGTTTTCACCTGTTTCGGGACGCGCTTTACAACTGCGACCTGTTCCTGCCGTCGTCCTATGAGCTGGAGCGTGCGTGCGGTCTGACCGGCATGCATGAAATCCGAGAGTTCTTTGCGCCATTCGGCATCCGCATGATGGCTGTCAAACGGTCGGAACTTGGCGCTTACGTAACAGACTTTACGGATGAAGCGTTTATGCCAAGCCTTCTAAAAGGCGACCCAATCGATGTAGTCGGCGCAGGAGATGCCTTTGCTTCGACCTTCGTATCCGCCTTTCATCGCGGCTTTGATATGCGCGGCTGCTGCGCAATCGCAAGTGCAGCTTCTGCACATGTTTTGGGTGCATT
>JAHZHV010000047.1 GCA_019420085.1 Christensenella sp. | reverse complement strand
ATTTCTCAATTTCCACGTCGTCCGACAGGCCGACCGCCCACTTCTGCGGATAGCTGTAAAATTCTGCGCTGATCTCCGAGCGCTTGAGCGTGCGCCGCGCGCTGCCTGCGATGGACATGCAAGCTCTTGAAATGCGGCTGTGGCCAAACGGCCGCACAGCGTCCGGCCGGTAGATGATCGGCACAAGCAATGGATAGGCAACGCTGTGATCGTAATGCGCAATCTCCCGTCCATGTTCGAATATCTGCGTTGTCCCCGGCATAAAATACGCTTCCCGCACGACGGCGCCCGTATCCTCGCGCTTTAATACAGCATACCCTTCCGTCAGAAGTCCCGTGATCGGATCGATCATACCCGTTGCGTTGCCGCCGTCGATGACCTGCAGGCGTGGGAAGCCATCCTCATCCGGCGAAATATAGACAAAGCAGCACGATGCAATCAGCGCCGAAAGCATGGCACTGTCAAAGAACGTATCAGGGTTATTCATGCGGAATATCTCGTTTAAGTTGAAGTGATCATCCTGAAATTCACGCCATTGGAGGCGGTCGGCCAAGCTGTCCACTGCTTTGGCACACCAACCGAGCACTGCGCTCCACGCTGCAAGCGAAGGCGGCGTGGAAATACCGAAATCCACAACGCCGTTTTTCATTTCATAGCAGGCGTAACGATGCGCCACGCGCGGTTGTTTCAACGCCAGTTTTCCCCGAAGATACCCAATTCCCTTCAAATGTTCACTCATTTCGTTCCTCCCTTTTGCGTCGGGCATTGTTTTCCTGCGTGTGTTTTTTTGTGTAGTACGGCGGGAGACACGCGCGCCGGGGCGGGGCGGTGGGTATCCCCCTCTATTCGTCCTGCACCGGTTCGTAATTTGTCCAATCCATTGACCACGGCAATTCGCGATTTGAAATTGTGGTATCCATCAAAATGATTCGCGCATCACGCAGCTTGTCTGCCTTTTGTCGATTGCATGTCAAATGCGCAAGCTGCAGGTTATCCATATCCGACGGATGCCCGCCGCGTACAATCGGAATAATATGATCAATCGTTGCAGACATCGGATGCGGATACTTCAGTGTAAAGTCTACCGGCCGGCCGCACAGCGCACAGACCGTCTGCGTCGCATAAATTCTCTTCCTGTTTTTTTCAAACGCCGTTCGATGCTGACCAACTTCATTGGCGCGGCGCTGTTTTGCCGGCATAAAGGCCACATCCTTCCCCCTGCGATGAAATCATGGAATTCAACGCCGCAAAAAATTTTGCACGATAATACCGAAACGTATCACGGCCGCATGGAATCCCTTCTGCCTGAAGTCTGGCCCATCCCCAGCCAAGGACAACATGCCGCAGAATATATACGCGCAGCATGTCACATCCAAGCGCCTTATCCAGTGCCAGATCAATGATCTGCGCCTCGTCCGCTGTCGCAGTTCTGCAAAATGCATACAGCTGTTTTAATCGTTCCCGCGGCAGCTTGACCGATTGCATTTTAATCCTGTATCCGCGCAAGATGTTCGCCCCCTTTTATGTGTCGTCTGGCTGCATGGTCGTCTTTTCCCTTTTTTCCCGCCTGCTTCGCTCTTTCTCAGTCTCCGCAGCCGCACCCGCCACCGCGGCGGATCGTGCGATGCATTTTTGGGGGCCGGCACATCATGATAGAGCGCACACTCATCATGCCGACACACGTCACGATGCACCCCCGGTGCGATGCATACGCCGTTATAATCGTAATTGCACATGTTCACGCTTTTTTACCCTCCTCGTTATCAGATGAGCGACATTTGCGCTGTGTCGTAATCCGGCGTCTTTTGACACCAGCACATCCCCTGATTTGTCGGCGACGCAATCAGCTTTTTCGCGCGCGGCGTATCAAGGCGCGCCATGTAGGCATCCGGCACTTTCGGCGGCGTCGGCAGGTAGTACGCCTGCGGCAGCGGCTCGCCTGTCTCCGTGCAAAGCTGCGCAATTTCACGTTTATATGAAATCACATGGTTACGCGTTAAGTTCATGTTCACGCCGTCCGGCCATAACGGATCCTGGCAGCCTTCAATCTTCATGAATTGCCAGTGCCTGATTTCACACTCCAAATGCCTTGCCAAGTCGCTGATCTGTTCCGACTTTGATCTGCGTTTCATCTCTATTCCCCCTTTCCGCGCTTGCGCACAGTGTTCCGCCAATCCCGCAGCACGGCGTCCCGATGATCCGCCCAGCACACCTGACAAGCAAGCAGGATGCGCCTGTCCATGCGGATCTCATACCATACGGCATTCGGCGCGCTGCGTCGTATCTCCACACCGCAAATATCACACGTCACGTTGTCTTTACCTCGCCGCGCAGGTACGCCAAAAGAAGCTGCGCAGCTTTCGCCCAGCCTTCACAAACAACTGCATAATATCCCTGCTCGTTCAGCATCGATATCCAACGCGCCTGCTCCGGCCTGACGCGGCTTTTTTGCGTGCGTTTCAATTCGATATATAAGCCGTGATAGCCACCGCGGGCAACCGGCAGGCATAGATCCGGCACGCCCGGACGCACCCCCTCGGCGGACATGCGCGCCGCTTCAGACTTG
>JAHZHV010000046.1 GCA_019420085.1 Christensenella sp. | reverse complement strand
CAGCGGGAGATGGGCGCGATGCTGGCGATGGGCGTTCCAAGAGGACGCGTGCTGACCCAGTTTCTGCTGGAAGGGTGCCTGATTGCGCTGGTTGCGGTTGCGCTGTCCATCCCGCTTGCAGGCGCTGCGGCGCGGGGAATGGAGACGGAACTAATGGCCGATGCGGTTGTGCAAAGCGATCAGCAGGCCATGCTGGAGGCGGGCGAGTTTACAGGTCAGCCAGTTGATCCAATTATGCGATCTACGTTTACGCAGTACTATAATTTCATGCCGGATTCCATCGAGATTCAGATGACGCCGGGCGTATTGCTGGTGCATGTACTGCTGATGCTCGGTGTGACCGCTTTGGCCGTGACGCTTGCCAATTTGCCTGCGCTGTTTCGAAAGCCGCGCGCGCTGCTTCTGACACGAGGATAGCAGGCTTGATGCATTGATCGGGATTGTATCAGCAAACGCGTTCCACTGGGGTCGTATAAAAGAATTGCGTGCGCGCGCAAGCAATAAAAACCGTCCCTTCCGCTGCGGTACTGCGGAAGGGACGGTTTTTGTCGCATTTGACGAAACAATTTAAATTTTATTTGGCTGTCTGTTTGGTGCGGCGGCGCAGATGCGAAAACATACGGCGCATTGCGGTACGCACACGGCGGCGTTTGCGCTTCTTGTGTGGCTGCTGTGCGGGGGCGCTGCCGTAAATAACACGCAAAGAAGGCATATTCAAAAGCGATTGCTGGGCAAATGTCAATGTCGCGCAGGAATCGGCACGTACGCCTTCCTGATGCGCGGCGATGCGCGCTACTGCGCAAAGACAGATCGACAAAATGTAGCGGCAATCTGTCTGCATGCTGCGCGGTGCTTGCAGATAAGCAGCCTGTCGGGTATGCAGCTGCGCAAGAAAAGGTGCGCCTGTATCCAGATCATAAGGGATGTAGTTGCGCAAAAAACGAGGGAAAAAGGCATGCAGCTGCGTTTCATAGCGTCGATGCTGTGCCAAAGATCCTGTAAAGCGCGGGCTGTGTACCCACGTAAATGCATCGGTAAGGTAGTGCATCAGTGCACCGAAACGAAACCAGCTGTAAAGCCCCCAATACTTTTTACGCTGCAGTCTGTCACAGACGCGATCCATGTGACGGATGGCGCCGGAAAACGTATGACCGCGCAGATATGTCAGATAATTGCGGTCCGGATAGCGGCAGCCGATGGTAAAGGCACGCGCCTGCGCCGGTGCGATGCCGGGCATAGCGGTTTGAATCAGATATCGTGCAAGCAGGAAGTGATCCTTATAATTCATTGAAAAACCCCGCTTTTATAAGGCAATGTTTAAGGTAACTGGTGCAATGGAAAGCACCGTGACTGTATTTATCTTAACCGCATAATGGTTAAGATGTAAGGGGCGTAATGGTTAAGGAAACGTTAAGATACGTTTATAGTATCCCATATTTTTTTGTGTTTTGCAAATGGAAAATCCTGTGTGACATGATCACGGAAGCATTTGCCATATGTTGATATGATTAAAAAACAGGCACTTTGTCGTGTAGGAGGAGATTTTTCGTGCAGCAACGTGTAAAGGCAAAGAGAAAAGCGACGGTCAACCGGCGGGCATGTGTCGCCTGCGGGTGCTGTGTTAAGGTTTGTCCGCTTCAGGCAATTGATGTATTTGCAGGTGCATATGCCCGGGTGAATGCGGATCGATGCGTCGGATGCGGCCGTTGTGCGGCGGCGTGCCCGGCGTCGGTCATTGTGGTGCAGGAGGTGTAAGGATACGTATGAAGAAACGATGGAATGATTATCTTTGGATTGCTTCCCTGGTATATTTGGTGCTGGGCTTCTTTAATATTCTATTCGCATGGCTTGGACTGATGTGCTTCCTGGTGCCGCTCGGCGTGGCAATATTCGGACGGTCCAAAGCCTATTGCAACCGCTATTGCGGTCGTGGACAACTGTTTGAGATTCTGGGCGGAAAGCTGAAGCTGTCCAGGCAGCGCAGTGTCCCTGCGTTTTTATACAGCGCATGGTTCCGATATGGTTTCTTAGCCTTTTTCCTGACGATGTTTATGCTGATGCTCTATAACACGTATCTTGTCTTTGCCGGTGCGCGGCAGTTGGGGCAGGTTGTGACGCTGCTTTGGACCTTCCGCTTGCCATGGAATTGGGCGTATCCGGTACAGGTAACGCCGTGGGTTGCGCAGTTTGCGTTTGGCTTTTACAGCGTGATGCTGACATCCACTGTTTTGGGCCTTTTGACAATGGCGTTGTTTAAACCCAGAAGCTGGTGTGTCTACTGCCCTATGGGGACGATGACGCAGCTGATCTGTAAGGCACGTAATGCGGCAATGATCGTAAATGCGGAAAAAATGGATGTGTAACCGGCAGGAAACCGTGGTTTATACGGCGAACAAAACAGGCATTGGATGCTGTAGGCATGTGACCTGCACAAAAAACGGGAGGAAACCATTATGAAAGTGGTCATTATCGGCGGTGTGGCCGGCGGCGCTACGGCAGCTGCGCGCCTGCGCAGACTGGATGAACAGGCGCAGATTGTCGTACTGGAAAAGACGGGATTTGTATCCTATGCAAATTGCGGATTGCCTTATTATATCGGCGGCGTCATTGCGGATGAATCGGATTTGACGCTTCAGACGCCGCAAAGCTTTGCGGCGCGGTTTGGTGTGGATGTCCGCATAAAAAATGAGGCGCTTGCAATTGACCGGCAGAATAAAACGGTTTTGGTGCGCGATTTGCAAAGCGGGCAGACGTATCAGGAGCATTACGATAAGCTGATTTTGTCACCCGGTGCAACGCCTACTGTTCCCTTTGCATTGCCGCAAAGCGATCGCATTTTCACATTGCGCACGGTGGAAGATACCAAGATGATTCACGCGTTTGTACGGGAACGCGGCGTGCGCACGGCTGTGATTGCAGGCGGCGGTTTTATCGGCGTGGAGCTTGCTGAAAACTTGTGTGAGCAGGGCATTGCGGTGACGCTTGTGCAGCAGCAGGCACAGCTTTTGACACCGCTTGATGCCGATATGGCAAGCTTTGTGCAGGCCAAAATGCGGCAAAAGGGCGTGCGGCTGATGCTGTCCTGCGGAGTGAAGGGATTTGTCTGCGACGCAGAACAGGTGACGGCGCAAAGCGACGAGGCGCAGATTCCGCCTGCAGATATGGCGGTTGTTGCAATCGGCGTGACGCCGGACAGCGCGCTGGCGCGCCGGGCCGGATTGACGCTTGGTCTGCGTGGCAGTATTGTTGTGGACACGCATATGCGTACGAGTGATCCGGATATCTATGCCGTTGGCGACGCGGTGCAGGTGCGCCATCGCGTTACGGGCGGCGATGCGGTCATTTCCCTTGCCGGTCCGGCGAATAAGCAGGGTCGCATCGCAGCGGATCATATCTGCGGCATTGACAGCGCTTTTGCGGGTTCTTTGGGTTCATCGGTTATCAAGGTCTTTGAATTGACGGCCGCCTCAACAGGATTGAACGAACGCATGGCGCGTGAGGCGGGGCTGGATTACGACAGGGTTGTGCTGTCGCCCGCATCCCATGCAACGTACTATCCGGGCGCAGGCCTGATGACCATGAAAGTGTTGTTTGAAAAAAAGACCCAGCGCATTCTTGGTGCGCAGATTGTCGGTACGCAGGGCGTTGATAAGCGCATTGACGTGCTGGCTACGTCAATCTGCGCAGGTATGACGGCACAGGATTTAATGGAACTGGATCTTGCCTATGCGCCGCCGTATTCCTCGGCAAAGGACCCGGTTAACATGGCGGGCTTTATGATTGATAATGTTGCGCGCGGTCTTGTCAAACAGATGCATTGGGATACGTTGGACACATGCGCGGGCTATACGCTGCTTGATACGCGTACACCACGGGAATATGCGCGTGGGCATGCGGATGGATTTATCAATATTCCGCTGGACGAACTGCGCGGCCGACTGGAGGAGATTCCGCGCGACAGACCTGTATGTGTCATGTGCCAGAGCGGCCTTCGCAGTTATATCGCCTGCCGGATTCTGATGCAGCATGGCTTTGACTGCAGCAATTTCTCCGGCGGATATCGATTCTATGCGTCGGTCAAGTCGCAGCAGTGTGCGGCAGACAAGGCTGCGCCGTGCGGCGCTGAGACGCTGTAAATACAAAACGAAGAACCGCGCTGCAAACGATGGATGCGGCGCGGTTTGTATTGCAAAAAAGGGAGGGATATGCTGCATGCAGGTGACGGTTCTTTTGGAAAATACCGCGCGTGATGATATGTTTGCAACGGAACACGGGCTTAGTTTATATCTGGAGACGGCGCGGCATAAACTATTATTTGACATGGGGCAGACGGATGCTTTTGCCCGCAATGCCCGTTTGCTGGGAATCGATCTTCGCGCGGTAGATCTTGCCGTCTTGTCGCACGGGCACTACGATCACGGCGGCGGGTTGGAGGCGTTCCTTGATATCAATGACCATGCGCCGGTGTATGTCAGCCGCCATGCCTTTGGCGCGTTCTATTCCCGCGGTGGGGAAAAATACATTGGCCTTTCGCAAATGCTGCGCGGCAATCCGCGTTTTAAGCTATGCGAGGGTGATGTGCAGATCGATGAAGAATTATCGCTGCATGACGGTACAAATCACATGATTGTGATGCCGTCCTGGTGTGATGGGCTTTTTGTACGCCGCGATGGTCTGCTTGTGCAGGATGACTTTTGTCACGAACAGGAACTGCTGGTACAGGAGCATGGCAGGCGCATTGTCTTTAGCGGCTGTGCGCACAAGGGCGTGTGCAATATTGTAAGCTGGCTGCAGCCCGATGTGTTTGTCGGCGGATTCCATCTTTCAAAACTGGCCGGGGATGATGCGTGTCTTGCACAGGCGGCCCAAATCCTTTGTGCCAGTTCCACGCGTTATGTTACAGGCCACTGCACGGGACAGGCGCCGTATGCATATTTGAAGGATTGCCTGAAGCAGCGGCTGTCACCGCTTTACACCGGTGCGCAATTTACGATCTGAAAAAATTTTCCCGTTTTTCAAAAAAGCTGAAAGGATTGCATGCGTGGGAACGTGTTGTATATGAACGGCGGGAAGTATGCCGGATCAATTCATGACAGGGAGAAAGAACAGATGCAACACGGATGGATACAGGCCCTTTTGACAACGGCGCTTCTGGCGGCCGGCGTGTGCGGCTATCATGGCGGCATGCAGGTTAAGATCAAAGATACCAAGACAGCGCAAACGGCACAGGTGCAGCAGATGCAAATCAATGGACAAAACGCAGAATGCCTGCAGGGCAGTGATTGTGCAGGGCAGGGCATGCGGCTGCGGGATGGTTCCTGCGCAGACGATTGTGTGAATGCAGGCGTGTGTCCGCGGGATGGAAGCGGGCGCGCCGCCCGAGTGAGTGCGAGCCGGTAAATAAGGATAAGAATGTACAGGGGGAGGGCGCAATGCGCAGCGAACAGGAGGTTTGTGCGGCAATACAGCGCTATGCGGATACTGTTCGGCGCATTGCGCTGCTGCGCCTGAAGAACGAAGCGGATGCAGATGATCTGTTTCAGACGGTGTTTATCAAATATGCGCTGCATGAAAAGGAATTTGTGGATGAGGTGCACGAAAAGGCGTGGATGATTCGCGTGACAATCAATACAGGATATGATATCCTGCGGGCGCTGCGGCGCAGACGTGCGACGCCGCTTGAACAGGCCGCAGATGTAAGTGCGCCGCTTCGGGAAGAACATGCGCAGGTTTGGGAAGCGGTGCTTTCGCTTCCCAAAGCATACAGACAGGCGGTATATCTGTTTTACTACGAAGGGTATGACGCGCCGCAGATTGCGGCAATGACACATCGCAGAGTGAATACCGTGTATACGCACATTGCACGGCGCGGAAAATGAAACTGGGAGGAAATGACGATGCGCGAACAGATGTGGGAAGCCTTTGATGCTGTGCGCACAAGCGAGGCGTATCGGCAGCGCATGGCGCAAAGCGTGCAGGAACGGCTTACAAAAAGAACGCGCAGGCATGCGACGGGGATGCTGCGCTATGCATTGGCAGCGGCGTGCTGTTTTCTGGTGCTTGTCCTGGGCAGTTATGGTGTATATGCGGCGCCGGTGACGACAGTCAGCCTGGATATCAATCCATCGCTGACGCTGCAGCTGAATCGGTTTGACCGTGTCGTGGGTGTGCTGTGCCACAATGCACAGGCACAAACGGTAATACAGCAATTGCGCGTGAAAAATCTGACTTGTGAGGATGCGGTGACATCTATCCTGCAAAGTGATGCCATGCATGTTTATCTGAAGGAGGATGCACAGGTATACTTCTGCGTGGCCGCCTCCAGCGATCAGGTTGCCCGTCGCGTGCAGACCAAGCTTGAACTGTGCGCCGGAAACTGTCATGTGCAAAGCAGCAATGATACCGCGACGCAAAAGGATGCGGACGAAGTGGCGCAGGCAGGGATGTCCGTGGGACGATACTGTATTTACCGGCGTCTTGTTTCCTCCGGCGTGGATGTCACGCAGCAGGATGCTGCCAGTTGGAGCATGAAGCGCCTTCGCGCCTGCGAAAAGGAAGGTACAGACGCAGGCAGGGGGCAGCAAAATGGCAATGCTTCCACGCACGGCGACGGTGCGGGGCAATCACAGGATGATACCGATGATACCGTGCCGCCCCGGAACGAAGAACATGGCAGCGGACATGGACACGGGTCGGGCAATGGTTTTGGACAATGATGAAAGACGACAAAAAGAGGCGAATATATCGCCTCTTTTTGTGTTCTGTTTGGAAAACCGGGTTAAGTGCCTTACAGCGTTAAAGTGGATTCGCAGCAGCGGTAGTCGGTGTCGATGCTGTGTGCAATAAAACGTACGCGGAAATTACGCCCGGCACACAGGCTTTGCGCCGCATCGTCGTTTGGATTGAGATCTTCGGGGATGACAAAACGAATACACTTGACCAGAATGTCGCGGCAGGTACGCCCGTCATGCGCAGGCAGCGTCATGGCTTTCATGCCGCGCTGATGCTCCATGCCATCCTGATCCACTTCACTGAGAATGACGGCCAGCGCAGTACGGCGGTTGGGACAGACATCCTTGACGGTAACGTCCAGCTGAATGATGCGGCCGGTGCCATCCTGATCAATCTGCCCCATGTCCACGACGACGGAATCATTGCAGCTTTTCACCGTAAAGTCCTGCGGCGTGGGGCATGGTTCGGGCTGTACAACGATCGCGCAGTCAACCCATACGGTCGGGTCGGGGAATACGACGATATTTTGTTCGTTATCGCTGTAGGTGATGGATTCGTTGACGTGTTTTTCTCCGCCTGAAGCACCGGTATGGCGGACGAAAAATTCCAAAATAGCGCTTTCACTTTTGGTTGTGCCAAGCGCAGGAATGTTCCAGCGCAGCGTGCGTGCATCGATGGATTCCACGCTGCCTGCCTGCGGCGGAAGAATCTGCTCGATGGTAAAGTCCTGTGTGACCATTTCGTTGATGACAATGTCCGTTGCACCGGGCTTGGAAATGTTTGCAGCAAGTTCTGCAAAAAGTTCTTCCAGATCTGCGGCATTCGGTGTAACTGCCACATGCGCACTGTCCGGATCGCTGGCCCACTCGTTGAGTACGCTGACATCCATACCGTCGCTGCCAATCAGGCCGATGCAGTAAAAAATGACGCCGCGTGCTTTGATCCGCGTGGCAATAGGCGTAGGCGGCGCGCCTGCGGTGGTATTCCCAT
>JAHZHV010000045.1:3421-20293 GCA_019420085.1 Christensenella sp. | reverse complement strand
ACGCTGCTTGTGCTCGGCGTTTTTATGACGGTTCTGATGATCCTGCTTCGTCAGCCGATCCTGCGTCTGATTAACACGCCCGAGCAATCCTTTGAACAGGCGGACGCCTATCTTATCATCACAACGCTCGGCACGCTGTTTATCTTTGGATACAACGCGCTGTCTGCCGTCATGCGCGGCATGGGCGACAGCAAGCATCCGCTGATGTTTGTCGGCGTTGCCTGCGTGACCAATATCGTACTGGACCTTTTGTTTGTTGGACCGTTCAACATGCGCGCGCAGGGTGCGGCACTCGCGACGATCATCTCACAGGCGCTGAGTATGGTGCTTTGCATCTGGTACATGAAACGCCATGATTTCATTTTTGATTTCAAGCTTTCCTCTTTCCGTTTTTACGGCAATCGGCTCGGCATGCTGCTTCGCGTCGGCATTCCCACCAGTGTGCAGAACGTCATTACCAATTTGTCCTTCCTGTTTATTACGGCGCTTGTCAACACATTCGGCGTCGACGCTTCCGCCGCCGTCGGTGCAATCGGTAAATTCAACAGCTTCGCCATTTTGCCCGCCGTCGCCATGAGCTCCTCCATTTCCGCCATGGTTGCGCAGAATCTCGGCGCGAACAAGCCCGACCGCGCCGTGCAGACGATGCGCACCGGCATGGTCATGGCGATTGTCATGAGCTGGGCAATGTTCGCCATTGCGCAGCTTTTCCCCGCGCAGATTCTCCGGCTCTTTGCCGATGATCCCAAGATGGTCGAACTGGGCATTCCCTATCTTCGCACGTTCAGCTTCGACTATCTCGTCGTACCGATGCTGTTTTCTCTGAACGGATTGAACATCGGCGCAGGACATACGACATTCTCTTTGATCAATACCTGCCTTTCTTCCCTGTTTTTCCGCATCCCGTTCTCCTATATTTTCGGCATGGCGCTGCACATGGGCCTGTGGGGCATGGGTATAGGCGGTCCTGCCGCAACCACCGCCGCGCTCGTCGCCGCCGTGTGGTTCTACTTCTCCGGACGCTGGAAGCGCCAGGTCGTCTTCTCTGCGTCTGAGGCATAAAGATTGCACGATTCATCATCTGCAGGGAGGTTCGTCGCATGAAAAACTCCATTGTCGTCGGCGTCTCCGGCGGCGTTGATTCTGCCGTTGCCGCAGCCCTGCTGCAGGAACAGGGCTACGATGTCACCGCCATATTCATGAAAAACTGGGAAGAGGACGACGAAAACGGCGTTTGTACCGCAGTCGAGGACTATGACATGGTACGCGGTGTCTGTCAGAAACTGGGCATTGCCTATTACACCGCAAACTTTACGCGTGAATACCGGGATCGTGTCTTTTCCGATTTTCTGGCAGAACTCAAAGCCGGACGCACACCCAATCCGGATGTCCTGTGCAACCGGGAAATCAAATTCAAAGCATTTCTGGACATGGCTTTAAAGCTGGATGCACAGTATCTTGCAACCGGGCATTATGCGCAGCTTGGCCGCGATCAACAGGGGCGCCGCACGCTTTTACGCGGCGCCGATGCCGGAAAAGATCAAAGTTACTTTCTGTACATGCTCTCCCAGCCTGCACTGGAGCGCGCCATGTTTCCTGTCGGCGGCATGCACAAACGCGACGTTCGCGCGCTTGCGCAGGAACTTGGTCTTCCAAATGCGCAGCGGAAGGATTCCACCGGCATCTGTTTTATCGGCGAACGCAATTTTAATCGTTTTGTCTCACAGTATCTGCCCTGTCACAGCGGCAATATCGTCACGCCGCAGGGCCGCGTACTCGGGCAGCACGATGGATTGATGTTCTATACCATCGGGCAGCGAAAAGGCATTCGCCTTGGAGGCGGTTCCGGCGATGGGCGTCCATGGTTTGTCGCAGAAAAACGTCTCGAGACAAACGAACTGGTTGTCGTACAGGGACACGATGCGCCCGAACTGTATGCAACCGCACTGCAGGCGGAACAGACACATTTTATCAGCGGCGAAGCGCCTGGTCCGCAGTTTTCCTGCACCTGTAAAATCCGTTACCGGCAGGCCGACCAGAAGGCGACGGTAACGCTTGCGGACAATGGATGCTGTACGGTTCGCTTCGACGTTCCGCAGCGAGCGATCACACCCGGGCAGTCTGTTGTTTTCTACGATGGGGATGTCTGTTTGGGCGGAGCAATCATTGATAAAGCCCTGCGCTGAAAATAATGTATACTTTTCATTTGTGTGTGGACAAATGTGTTCGTTTTGTTCTATAATGGATATAGATTTTTGCAAGGAGCATTCGTATTATGCGTGCGTCGGAATATTGTCGTGCCGACTATAGCGATCGTCATCCACTCGGCGACGGCAGCGGTCAGTTTTACAAGGGGAATCTGCATACGCATACCACTGTCACTGACGGTGCGTTTTCTCAGCAGGAAACGGTTGATCGCTACCGCCAGGCTGGATATGATTTTCTGAGTTTAACGGATCATTATATCTACACACGCGGTGAAGATCTGCAAACAGGCGATCTTGTTCTGTTTCCCGGTGTAGAGATCAATTATGATGATAAAGAACATTATTTGTTTGATCATCTGGTTGGCGTTTTAACCCGTCCGCAATGCGGCGGATACGCCGGCGGCGAAGAGGTGAAGCCCTATCCGCCATCCAGTGGATGGAGCGTGCAGCGTATGATCAACGCACTGCGCCAAACGGGACATTTCGTAATTTACGCACATCCGCACTGGTCACACCGGGATGCGCGTGATCTTGCCGCGTTGGAAGGCATCGACGCGGTGGAGGTGTATAACACCTGCTGTGACGTGCGCTTTGCCTGCGGTTATTCCGATCAGCATTATGACGGACTTTTGATGCGGGGCAAGCAGGCATTGGCCGTGTGTACGGATGATACGCATACACCGGAATGCTTTTTTGGCGGATGGATTTGTGTCTATGCCGCACAGAAAACGCATGAAGCAATTGCGCAGGCGCTGCATGCCGGTCGTTTTTATGCTTCCAATGGTCCCCAAATCTTTGACTATCGCCTGCAAAACGGGGAGGTTTGTGTCACATGCTCTCCTGCAAGCAGCATTTCCTTCATCACCTACGATCACTGGGGACGCACATTACGCGGACAAGATATGACGCATGCAAGCTTTAAGCTGCGCGGCGACGAAAGTTTTGTTCGTGTTCAGGTGCAGGATGCACACGGCGCTGTTGCCTACACACAGCCCATGTTCTTCTATTGATTTTGAGGCTGCAGGCCTTAAAATAGCAACGCAATTCACAACGAAAGGAACTGTACTGTCATGAAAAAAGAAGTCAAAACCATGACGCATGAAAACTTCCGCCCCTATGGCACCTATATCACCTGGGAAGAAATCGACACGATGAATGACCCGGTGAACTTCTATAAGGAAGACTCGCTTGTCGCCAAGCTCGGCTGCCCGCTGACAGCCGTAACGCTGCAGGGCGTGTCCCCGCGTCCCCGTGTGGTAGACAGAAGCGAATTCCACAATGACACCGAAGAAATTTACGGCGGATTTGAAGAAGACGTCGTAATGCACGTGGGGCTGCCCAGCGATTCGCCCAAGGCCGCAGACATCGAGCTGTTCCTGCTGCCCGCCGGTGCATACTGCCGCATCAAGCGCAAGGTATGGCATATGGCTCCCTTTGCGCTGGGCGACAAGCGCCTGCATGGCATTGTCATTCTGCCCCCCTATACTTACACGCATGATTGTTTCGTCGCCGAGCTTGACGAGGCGATTGAATTCTAATCATCATACCCCCAAAATTGGGAGTCGGACACATGTTCCGACTCCCTCTTTTTGTTGACTTTCGCAATGCTTATGCGCATAATACAAATATGACTTTTTATACAAACACGGAGGATGATCGAATGAATCGGGAGCTGCGGCAAATGGTTGGAGAAGCACTTGCATTCGGAGATGTGCTCGATGAAGCCGGTTTGGGCGTCGCACGGCAGGGGCGCGAAGAAAAAACGGCACAGTTTCTTCGTCTTGACATGGTCAAATTTCTGCTGTTTCTCAGCGTTTCCGATGATACGATCACACCGCAGGAAGCACAGTTCTTTCGCGATTATTTGGGATATAACTTTGAATCGGAAACGATTGCCTCTCTCGTTGAAAAATTTGAATTGACGCACGAGACGTTTGAAACAACCATTCCATTCTCTTTGGGCGTGCTGTTGGATACCGATTGTTATATCTTGTCCAAAAGCGGACGCAACCCCGGCTCTGCAATGGCACTGCTTCGCGTGTATCATGCACTGGGCAGCGCGTTTGTCTGTTGTGATGAAACAATCGACGAACAGGAACGACGTGATTTTTCCACTTATCTTTCGATGCTGCAGCAGACAATCCAGGATAAAACTGCACAAGCACAGGCACAGTATGATGCCACTGCTGCACAGGCTGCTGCATCATCCGATGCACCAAATGCTGCAAACAGCGAGCAACAATAATTTTGTTTTCCCATATCAAAAAAGCCTGCGGCAACGATCATCCGTTGCCGCAGGCTTTTTCACTTCTTACTTCTTCTGCGTCTTTGCCCAGGAATCCTTCAGACCCACCGTCCGGTTAAACACCGGCTTTTCAGCACTGTGGTGCACACTGTCCGCACAGAAATAGCCCAAACGCAGGAACTGACACAGGAAAGGCGCATCCACCTTTGCCAGCGCAGGTTCAACAAACGCGTGATCGCATACCTGTATGGAATCCGCATTAAAGCGTTCCGTCACGTCATGCGTTTCCCCATCGTCCGGCATCAGCAGATAATCATACAACCGTACTGTCGCCGGGACAGCCGTCGCAGCATCAACCCAATGCAGCGTTCCCTTGACCTTGCGTTCCGCACCGGGCATGCCGCTTTTGGAGGAAAGATCCACCGAGCACTTTAAAGCCGTTACATTGCCCGCTTCATCGGTGACAACCTCCTCGCAGCGGATGATATACGCACCCTTGAGGCGCACCTCACGCCCCGGCGCCAGACGGAAAAACTTCTTGGGCGGATCGAGCATGAAGTCATCCCGCTCAATGTACAGATTGCGCGAGAACGATACCTGCCGTGTTCCCATTTGCGGATTCTCCGGATTGTTTTCAATTTCCAGCATCTCGCCCTGCTCCGGATAATTGATCAGCTCCACCGGCAACGGATTTAAAACTGCCATCAGGCGCGGCGCACGCATTTTTGCATCCTCACGCAGGCAATGCTCCAGCAAGGCGGCGTCAACTTCCGAGTTTGCCTTTGCCACACCCGCACGCTGGCAAAAATCAATGATCGATTCGGGCGTATAACCCCGGCGCCGAAGCCCTGCCAGCGTCGGCATACGCGGATCATCCCATCCTTCGACAAGCCCCTCTTCGACCAGACGGCGCAAATAACGCTTGCTCATCGGAACGCGCGTGATATTCAGGCGTGCGAATTCAATCTGACGCGGCGGCCGTTCAAAACCGCAGTTTTCCAGCACCCAGTCGTACAGCGGACGATGATCTTCAAATTCCAGTGAACACAGCGAGTGCGTTACATTCTCCACCGCATCCTCAATGGGATGGGCAAAATCATACATCGGATAAATGCACCATGCGTCACCCGTCTGATGATGCGGCATGTGATTGATGCGATACAAAACCGGATCACGCATGTTCATATTGGGTGATGCCATGTCAATCTTCGCACGAAGTACGCGCGCGCCGTCCGGAAATTCGCCCGCGCGCATGCGCGCAAACAAGTCCAGATTTTCCTCCACGCTGCGATTTCTATAGGGGCTTTCCGTTCCGGGTTCCGTCAGCGTACCGCGATACTCACGCATCTGCTCTGCAGTCAGGTCGCATACATACGCCTTGCCGGCACGGATCAGGCGCACGGCGCAATCATAAAACGTCTCAAAGTAACTGGAGGCATAGCGCAGCGCATCCCACGAAAAGCCAAGCCAGCGAATGTCATTCTGAATCGAATCGACATATTCCGTATCTTCTTTGGTCGGGTTCGTATCATCAAAACGCAGATTGCACTTACCGCCGAACTTTTTCGCCGTCAGAAAGTCAATGCAGATGGCCTTTGCGTGGCCGATATGCAAATAACCGTTCGGCTCAGGTGGAAACCGCATCTGAATGGGACGGCCGAACCGGTCGTTTTGCAGGTCTTTTATTACTTCTTCCTCAATAAAGTTGGATGCCGTGATGTTTTCCATATGCGTTTGCCTTTCTTTACACAATATCAAGTCGGTCACAGGATCGTAATCAACATATTCATAGACTCATCCGTAGAAATGCGGATGCGTCCCGCGCGTTCCAGCGCTTTCATCATGTCGCTGAACTTGCGGTACCCGGCCTCGCGTTCACTGAAATCAGGATAGACATCGCAAATGCTCTCCTTGATGATGCTTGGATTGACGCGTTCAAATCCGTCGGCCTTGAGTCGGTCCAGGATCTCCTGTACCTGCTCGATCCAATTGCCGCGCCGCATCGCCTTTGAACCGCCGCGCTTTTGATTCGGCGTTGCCAGACTGACCTTCAAGCTATAGTGGTCGGTTTCACAATGAATCGTCCCGTATTTTTCCTCCAACGCGATAAGCAGTCTGCCAAACAGATTATAACCATAGCTGCGCTCATTAAAATCCGGGCGAAGGCGCGTCAACACGTTTTTCAGCACGCTTGCCAGCATATAGCCGCTTGCATCGGTCTGTTCTGCCAGGATTGTCTCAATCTGCCGCAGCAGGACGCGCTCATCATCATCCGTGTCATCCACCTGTTCCACGCGCGCAGGCTTTTGCCGCACGGATTCCAGAAACAAAAACTCATTACAGGCGCTGATAAAGACATTGGACGCCGATTCACTGCGCGAAATTCCCAGCACATACTTGCCCATCGCCTTGAGCCGCCCAACAAGCGGCGTGAAATCACTGTCGCCGCTGACGATACAGAAACTGTCAATCTTCGGATTGGAAAACGCAACGTCCAGCGCATCGACAACCAGCTGAATATCCAGGCTGTTTTTCTGACTGGATCCATAACGCAGAGACGGCACGGCTGAGAATGTATTGCTCAAAAGTACTTCCTTTAAATCCGAATACCGTTCGCAATAGCCGTAGACGCGTCCGATCCAGATATCGCCCCGGATCTTAAGCGTCTCAATAATCGTCTCA
Source organism: Christensenella sp. (assembly GCA_019420085.1). GTDB lineage: Bacteria > Bacillota > Clostridia > Christensenellales > Maliibacteriaceae > RGIG9107. The sequence goes on along the minus strand of JAHZHV010000045.1, from coordinate 13,159 downwards.
AGCGCAACGCGTTTGCCGCCCACATTTTCCATATCGATGAACACGGCAAAATTTCTTTTTGATGATTGTTCCAAGTATAAACCACTACTCCTTATCCAAACCAAGGCGCCTTAAATCTGCATCATGCGTGCCAGATCCTCGACGGTTTCCCTTCTTCGTATCAGCGTATCGCTGCCGTCGCAGGCAACCAGCACTTCCGCAGGCCGCATCCGGCAATTATAGGAACTGCTCATTGCATACCCGTAAGCACCTGCCGTCAACACCGCAATGATTTCCCCCTCATGCGGCATGGCAAGCATCCGGTCTTTGGCAAGAATGTCTCCGCTTTCGCAGATGTTGCCTGTCACCGTAAGCGGAACGACCGTCTCATTTGCACCGTGCTGCGGGAAGACAATGTGATGGTACGAATCATACAGCATGGGACGTGCCAGAACGTTGAACCCGATATCCGTTCCGACATATGTCTTTCCGTGATTTTGCTTGACCGCCTCCACCGTACCCAGGAGCACGCCGCATTCAGCCACAACGTAGCGGCCCGGCTCCGCACGCATGGAAATATGCGCACCGTTTGGATGTTCGCGGACAAGGCGCGCATGCAGCCGGTCAAACATCGCACGCATCCCATCCAGATCAAGCGATGCTTCCTCCGGGCGATAGGGCACCCAGAATCCACCGCCAAAATCAATTAATTCCAGTTCGGGAAACGCAAGCGCCGTATCAATTAGAACGTTGGATGCCGCTTCATACAGATCCGGTTCCCGCACGTCCGAACCGATGTGCTGATTCAGTCCTACGATACGCACATCATACTTTCGGGCTGTCTGCTGCACCTGCTCCATCAGGGAAAGTTCCACGCCAAATTTGGTCTTTTTTCCGGCCGTCACCACTTTTTCATGATGGCCGCCGCCAAATTCCGTGTTGACACGCACTGCGGCGCGCGCCCCGGGGCAAACCTTCCCCAACGTCTCCAGCTGCGAAAGCGAATCTACACTGACAACCAGACCGCTTTGCACCGCGCCCTTTAACTCGGCCTGCGAAACGTTGTTGCAAACGTAAAAAATCTCCTGCGGCGTAAATCCCGCCATGCGGCAAAGCACAATTTCCCCTTCGCTCATAGCATCGGCATACAGGCCTTCCTGCCGCGCAATACGTAAAATCGAAAGGTTCGTATTGGCCTTCACCGAGTAAGAAACATGCGATCCCGGCGCACGAAGCAAACTCTTTACCTGACGGCAGCAGCGCCGCAAAATTTCCTCGCTGTAGACATACAGCGGACTTCCATATTTTTCAACAAGGCGCTGCGCCTGCTGCGCCGTTAAAAACAATTCCTGCATTGCATATCTCCCAGATTTCATTGCCGGGCAAAAAATGCGCCCATACCTTTTGAGTATATCATACAAACACTGCCGGTGAACAAAAAAATGCAGCAATTCCACTGCATCTTTGACAAAAGTCAGTCTTCCCATATGTTTCCAAAAAAAATCGTATATATAGCGTTGTGCATGCCAACCGGGGCACAATTTGTACTGTATTTATTTCGCAAAATATGCTATTTTATTCTATATAGTGTCGCATTGTGCCGCACGGCACATGCCGCACATTTTGGATAACGAATTTACGTACAGCAACTGGAGTGTTTTTTTCATGGGTATGATCACCATCACCTGTCCGCGCTGCAAGGAGGACTTTGCCACGGATGAAGATCGCGGCACCGCGTCGTGCCCTTCGTGCGGCTGTCGTCTGCTTTTGAAAAAACGCACGCAGGAGCAGTCGAATCTTGATCCCGCCGCCACGACGCCGGGCATTTCCGACGCGCTGAGCGACCAGCATTCCTTTGTCGGGGAAAAGCCGGATGCGCTTGCAGACGGCGCCGCGCTGCTGCGCCAGGGCGACCAGCTCTTGCAGCGCAATCAGTATAATCAGGCGCTGTATGTCTTCCGTCATGCGGCGCAGGCAATGCCGCAGGACTATCGGGCGTGGTGGGGTGTTACAACGGCAACGCTGCAGCATCTGCGTGCGTATCTGGAAAACCAGCGCATGGCGCTGAACATTACGCCGCTGGAACAGGTATATGCACGTCAATGTGCATCCGCACAGCGTGCCATGGAACGCACGCGCGCCATGGCTGCCGATGAATACCTGCCCATGCTTGAAGACGCCTATGCATTTGAACGCCATGCCGCCGCCAAGGCTTTGGGAAGTGCACGCCGTGTTTGCCGCCGCAATCTGCGCCGTCATCGCAATTTTTCACTGCGTCTTGCACTGTTTTTTATCGCCATGCTGCTGCTGGCAAGCGGGGTAGTTTGCTTTATGTACCTGCCGCTGGAACTGCCCGGCAGGCTGCTGATCGGCAGCGCGGCCTGCATTGTCGGCCTGTTGTCTGCCGTATTCGCCTTGCGAATCTGATTTGTATTCCTGCCGGCCGCCTGCATCCATGTGGCCGGTTTCCCATCTGTCAGGCGAGGTTTTTATGCCGTATCTGTATGGACTTTTCGTCGTTTTTGCGGTTCTGATTGTCTTTTTGGTATTTTTGTTTCGCGCCGTCGCAGGTGATAGCCCGCATGTGCGCCTGGCGCCGCTTTCCACGCCAAAAGACGGGGAATCGCAGCCACAGCAGCATACCGGATTCGATGTGCCGCCGCAGGAACGCGAGACGCTGCTTGTCTATGCCGCCCGCTATTCGCTGGAAGCATTCAATTCCTTTTTGTCGGTCACATATCCGCATCTTGCCGCAAAAGCCGCGACAACAAAGATTTCCCGCAGCATTCTCCTTCGTTTGAACGGTACCAGCCAACAGCCGCCCGTGCTGTGCGTCGCGCGTTTGAACGCGCAGGATGCCGCACTGCACGGTTTCGGCACGAATCCTTTTTTCTTCTGCGGCGCGCAAAGTGACGGGCAATGCCGCGCCGTGGCCATGCTGGACGCACTGGAATCGCTGCTTGCGCATAACGTCATTTTCCGGCACAACATCTGGCTTGTCTTTCTGCCGGATCTGGAAGATGCACAGCCGCTTGTCGATGCGTTCCAACAGCAGCACGCATCGTTTTGCTGCGTATTATGCGAAGGCGGACGCATTGCCCCGTTCGGCCGCAATCGCGCCAACCGCATTGCCGCCGTCGGCATCGGCGTGCGCAAAAAGGTGCGCCTGCAGCTGCACACAGCTTCCGCTTCCACCGACGACCCGGATGCGGAAAACGCACTTTCGATTCTTGCCCGTGCACTGCTGCGCATTCAAAAAAAGCCGTTGCGCGTACATCCGGGGCCCGACATGCTGCAATTTGGGCGCTATGCCCTGTACGAAAACAGTTTCTTCAGCCGCATCGTGGCAATGAGTCCGCATTGCTTTATGCCTACGTTCTCCCGCCTGCTGGTGCGCTACGGCGGAAAAGAGTGTCTGCGCGACAATGTACGCATTCTTCATATGCAGGGCGAATGTCCGGATCTGTACAGCGCGCAGGGGCAGGCAACGCTTCTTTGCACGCTGTGTTCCCACACCAGCGTATCGCGCATACAGCACAAACTGCAGCGCCGCATTCACGATGACCGCGTTGCGCTGACAGCCGAGGAAACGGACAATACCAGTGTCTTTGCGGATGTACACGGCGTCTGGTTTCGCGCCGTGCAAAAAGCCGTCGCGCTTTCCTTCCCCAATACAAACGCAGCGCCCGTCGTACTGATTGACGCGCCGCTTGCACAATTGCTGCAGCCGCTTTGCGACTGTACGCTGGCATTTTCCGCGGATGCGGACGACGGCCTTGGCGCCGAAACGCAGCGCATTTTCTTTGAAAACTTCTTCCAGCAGCTTCGCTGATTGCAGATACCGCAACAGGCGCGCAGCAAAACAACCGTTTTGCCGCGCGCCTGTTCTCTTTTTTCATACAGTTTTCTTTTATTAGAACCGGCCGCTGGCGCCGCCGTGCGATCTGCCGGAGGAAGACACATGAATGCGGCTTCCACCGCCCCCACTGCCCGTAGAATTATCTTTGGGCCGCGGCGTTTTTGTCACGGTACGATACAAAAAGCGATCCCGGCTTGTCGTCAGCACAAAGCTCCCACTTCGCATGTAGGAACCGGCTGCATTCTGCGGCCGCACGCTGCGCAATTTGGCTTTCATACTGCTCACTGTAATCAGCGACACCGCAATACCAATTCCCGCGCTGATGATAATCCATATACCGGGCAGACCTTTCCGCGCCGGTGTACGGGAAGGCGCCTGACTTTCCATCCCCGTTCCATCCGGCTTAAATGCCGTCTGCCCGGATGCTTCCGTCAAAATTGCATCGCAGCCGTCGGCAAACGCCGTGAATGCCGAAAAGTAATCTCCCGTGCCCAAATCGGGCAAAAACTGCTCACTCAATTGTTCCAACTGCGCATCATCAAACACGGAGATTGCCGCGCCGCACGTGGAAATCGCCCATTGTCTGCTTTGCATATCCACAAGCAGAATAAGGCCGTCATACGTCTGTCCAACGCCCAGGCCATTTTGATCATAGTAATCATCCGCATATGCCTGGACACTCTTATCCCCCAGGGAATTAACCGTAACCACGGATACGCTGCATGCCTGCCGCTGTGTAATTTGCTGCAGCTGCGCAAGCAGCGTTTCCTGCTGCTGCTGTGTCAAAAGGCCCGCACCGTCGTCCACAATACAGGCATCCTGCGTTTGTGCCGCCATCAAAGCCATAGTCACGTAATCCAGATACGCCTGCATCGCATCATACCAGGACGACTGTCCCGTCATGGCATCGAACGCTTCTTCCTGCGCCTGCTGCGGCATCCACGTTTGTGCCTCGCCCATGCAATATAAATACCACTGTTGCTGTGTCATTGCCAAAAGCATTGCATCCGTCTGTCCGCTCTGCTGACAAAGCTGCTGCGCGGAGGCAACCAAATCATCCGCAACCGGCAGCGCCTGCGCATCCAGCAACGCAATCATCACAGTCACACCAGTTTGCTGTTGTATCTGTGCCGCGCGCGCGTCGAGCTGTTCCAATTCTTCCTGACTGAAATACGACAGATCATCGCGCACATACGTTCCCTGCGCCGCCAGCGCGGGAACCGCCATTGCAAGCAACGCCAGCACAAGCAAAAGCGCAACGCTTCCTTTTATTTTCATTCGTCCGCCTCCTTATACCAGGCCAAAAAGATGCAATACAAACACAAGCAAATAGAATCCAGCGCCTACCCCGACAGCCAATCCGATACGCCACCGCCATGCTGCCGCCGTGTCAACCGGAAGATCACCCACAAACTTGCCCGTCTGCGCGTTCATCGCAAACGCATACGTTTTATCCTGCCACTTCGTATTGAGCAGCCATACCGGATACAGCGCATACTTTGCATGCGTATTCTGCAGTCGAATACTCTGTGTCTGCGGCGTAACGGTCGCATAGCCCCGCACCGTATCGGCAAATACCGAACACGTACTGCTGGTGATGCGTTCATTGGCCCGCTGGATACTCTCCTGCTGGGTTACATCATACTTATCGGCCAGATAACCGGAAAGATATGCCGTTTGAAAGTCGACTGCCTCTTCAAAGTGATAGGGCTCAATCGACTCCATCAACGCATTCGGCATGCGGCTGGAACCGTCCACCGGCACCCGTTCAAAGCTGACTGAACCGGCACGCACGATGGAATAGAAGCTGGTCTGCGTATAATTATAGTTGCTGTCGCTCCAGGTGCGCACGCGCGTGGCGCGATAGCGCATATCCGCATTTGCATCGGCGTCAAATAACCAAAAAGGAACATACACGCCCTGAATACTTTCGATTCTGTTTTGTGCGTGAAACAGTTTTGGAACCAGTTTCTTCCCTGAAATGTGCTGGCGCAACGCGCGTTTTGCCGCTTCCTTATCCAGCTTAAACGGAATGACATAATCCGGCCGCAGTGTCCCTGAAAGACGTCCCGTCAAAACAACCGGACTGTCACAAAACGGACAGCGCGTCGCGGCCGTATTGGCGTCGCACACAAGCTCACCGCCGCAGGAGTCACACAGATAAACCTGCATGGATTCCTCTTCCCCGCTTTGCCATCGTCCGCCCATCCGGGAATCCCAGTTCAAATTCTCCTCAGGCTGACGTGCCTGTTCATCTTCCTCCTGACGCAGCGCATCCAGATCAAATTCGGTGTCACAGTAGGGACACCGAAGCGTCTGCGTGCTGCTGTCAAATTCAACGTATCCGCCGCAATTGGGGCATTTATATTGCTGCGCCTGCGCCATGATGCCGTTTGATGCCTCCTTCCTTTGCTCTGCATAGGAAACCGTATCATCCTGCAGAACACAAAACCGCGTCTATTGTATCATAATCCAACAAATTTCAGCAATCCGGGACGCACCTTCGTCCGTTTTTCGAAAGACAGATTTCTATTTATAAACTGTTTAAAATCAGCGCAATGCCGGAAATCATCAGCATGATAATCACAATGCGCCTGACCAGTTTTTCATTCAGATTTCCGGCGCAGTACATACCAAGCCAAAGTCCCAACAGCATAAACGGAAGCAGAACTGCCGTCTGACGCACAACTTCCGCAGTCAAAATTCCCCATATGCTGTACAAGCCTATGCGGAACGTCGTTTCCGCTAAAAACACGGTGCAGATGTTGCCCTGAAAAGAGCGACTGTCCTCCGTCACCCGTCCCATATACGCGCCAAGCAGCGCGCCGACGCCGTATAATCCGCACAGCAGACCGGACAACACGCCGATCACACCCAGCAAAACACGCGATTGCTTTGCCTTTTTCCCCTGAAATTCCCGCAGCAGCATTTCTCCGCCGATCACAAGAATCCCAGCGCCAAAAATGGCCTTGACCAGCGTCGTGTCGGCGTTTTTCAGGAACAATGCACCGGGAATACTGCCCGCAATGACCAGGACAATGAGCGGCAGGCACATGCGCCACCGAATAAAGCTGCGCTGTTTCCACGCCAAAATGGCATTGGTCGGGTATCCCAGGAGCAGTTCCACAGGCGAGATGTTCACGTTCGCATTGCCAAATGTCAGGATCGTCGTAAATACAAGCGTGTTTGCAAATCCGCACAAACCCTTAATAAAAAATGCACACAGCGTGGCAACAATCCACCAAACCATCGCGATGTTCTCCCGTCAGCGTCTTTCCAAGATTAGTGTCATGGTACCATATGCATGCCATGGTGACAAGATTGATTCAGATTCAGAAAAAAACGCGCCGATCCGCTGGATCACCGCGTTTTTTGTGTTTTCATGCCGTTTGAAGTTTTTTGATCCGGGCCGTGCGCAAAGTCAGCGTACCACCATTATGCCGCATGCTTCTTTTTGTACCAGACAATACCGACGCCGCCCGTCAGGCACCCCGCTGCCAGCGCGATCCATGCAGCAATCCCCGTTGCGTCTCCCGTTTGGGGAACATCCGTTTCGATCGCACCGCCCGACTGTCCATCGCCTTCCTGCGTCTGTCCATCGCCCGTATCCCATTGTCCCGTACCTGCCATCGGCAGACCGATAAGCTCGGGATAGGGGTAGTTTTCATCGCCCTGCATTGTCCAGACCGCATCAAAGTCAAACCCGGCAAACGTCGCCTGCTGCGTCAGCTGCAAGCCCGTGCAGGCCACGGCGCCCGCCTCCTGCTGTGCCGTCTGGGATTTCAGATAGTAGCATTCCGTTACCGCACCGTTTTCCATCAGACCTGCGATCTGTCCGGCATTGGATACGCCGTCCCCGGCTAATACCTGCCCGACGTTATAACAGGTTTGGATATTTCCATTCGACATCCAACCGCAAATGCCGGCCGCATATCTGTCCGAATGCATGCTCTGCACCGTTACGGTACCCGTATTGTAACAATCTCTGACATAGCACCCGGGAATAGATGCCGGCATTCCACGTCGCATCGCATTTCCTACAATACCGCCTGCCACACTTCCAAGCCGTTGCTGTGATTGCTGGCTGTCTCTTGCCACTACAGAACCTGCATTGTAGCAACGTTCCGCATATCCGTCATAAATAACACCGCAAATGCCGCCTGCCAAGGACCATCCTTTGTTGCAATCTGCCGTAATCGTAGCCATATTGAAGGAATCACTGATACGATATACAAGACCGCCAATCCCTCCTGCAAAACAATACATTTGTGCTGACGCTGTAACAGAACCCGTCGTATAACAGTTTTGAATACACCCCTCTGAATATCCGACAAGTATACCTGCATTTGTCGCATCATCCGTATTCTTTACTTCAACGATTGAATCCGTAATTCCCAAATTTTGAACAATACCGTTAAATCCAATTTTTTCAAACAAACCTACATTCAGCGTATTCTCGTTCGCCGTATCCACGAAAATTCGCAGTCCCTGGATTTCATATCCGTTGCCATCAAAAATGCCTTCAAACCCCGTACTCCCTCCAACCGGTATCCAGCCCGCGCCGTCGTTGTAAAACGCGCCACCGGGTGCAAAGTCCTCTTGCGTAAAGACGATGTCCTGCGTCAGGCGGTAATTGCCGTTCAGATCGTTGCGAACGGCATTGAGCTCTTCCTTGGTGGAGATCAGCGTCCATGTTTCTTCCTCCGATTCGTCATACGCCCGAAGCACCGGATAGCCCGTCTCCCCCATTTGCCAGATTGTATCAAAGTCAAACCCGGCATACGTCGCCTGCTCGTTCATCTGCTGCCCGGTACATATCGTGCCGTTTATACCGTTGGGATCAGATATAATCCCCTCCGGCAGCGCCACATCCAGGCAGTAACAATCAGCCACTTCAACGGACGCAGAAGGATTCCGCCCACTGCCGTGAGCGATACCGTAAGCATTATTTCCACGAAGCGTTCCACGGTTATAACAGTTACGAATCTCCGCCCCAAGACAACCCTCAAACACAGCGATACCACCACAACGATATCCATAAGAAAAGTTTGACCTTTCTGGAACGGTTATTTCCCCCGCGTTATAACAATCATTAATCTGAACGTTATTACTAGAAGGGCCAATAATGCCGCCAACCATGCCGCCGCACAATGCGCCAGAATTGCTGCATCTGGAAATCAAAAGATCGATGGTTCCTTCCCTATTAAGACCACCTGCCACGCCGATAATACCACCGATTCTTCCGACATATTCACTTTTTACAATATTACCATCAGTCTCAAACGCCTCGTGTGTAATGTCAACAGCGCTTGTGCATCCGACAATACGACTGCTCATCTCCTTTTCGTACTGAGATGCATAATAGCAGCCGACCAGGCCGCCGGCGATAATATATGTATCCTCTTTGCCGACAATGCTTCCTTTTGCCACACAATTGACGATTTCGCTCCCCATGGAAATCTCGCCAGCAATCGTTCCAACACAAGCAGCTTCCGCTGGCTCACCTGAACGTATCACAACAATTTGGCAATCTGCAAGCGTGAGGTTTTTCACCTTTCCATTTATCTCACCGAACAATCCTGCTCGCGAAATCTGTGCCCCCTCCGGCTTGGAATAATTGATGCGCAGGCCGCGGATCGTATACCCGTTTCCGTCCAATGTACCCCGTAATGTGTCAATCGGTATCCAGCCCGCGCCGTCGTTATAGAACGCGCCGCCGGGCGCAAAGTCCTCCTGCGTAAAGACGATGTCCTGCGTCAGATAATACCGCCCGTACGGGTCGTTGCGGATCGCATCGAGTCCCTCTTTTGTGGAAATGGGCGTGTACCCGGTAAAGTCCTTTTGCGGTTCGGCAAGCGCTACACATGGCAGCACCAGCGTCAGCACAAAAATAAGCGCCG
>JAHZHV010000045.1:0-3411 GCA_019420085.1 Christensenella sp. | reverse complement strand
ATGTTTTCCCCTCCGAATTACAAAAATGATGTATCTGAAAACGGCAATGACGCACATCCTCTATGTAGGGCAGCAACACACGTCACACCGGCAATGCAAATGTAACAAATTGTTACATTTGCATTGTAACAAACTGTTACAATGCCGTCAAGGGGTTTTAGGAGCTTGTCATATGTCAAATTGCAACACCGGGCTTATCGGCCTTCGCATGATTCGAAAACAACGCGGCTTTAATCAGCAGAAAGTCGCCATGGATCTAAATATCAGTCGGGAAGTTATTTCCTATTATGAAAACGGGAAGCGCAATCCCGATATCGAAATGCTGCGCACACTGTCAAACTACTTCAACGTCTCCATTGACTTTCTTGTAAATGGAAGGGAATTTGAAAAAAGATAGCCGTCCGATTGCATCGGGCGGCTGTTTTTATACGACTTTGCGCCAATGTGTCCATCATCCGCAAATTGCATGAAAAAGCACTTGACCGAAAGTAATCGGCCTTATATATTAGAAATAGAATAATTCTAATTTTGATTATTCACTTGCCGAGCTGCAGCAATCGGCAAACAATTGCCGGCAATCCACTTTGACACAGGCGTTGTAACCGGACTGCATCTTCTTCGTCCGGCGCGGTTACACGCCATGCGCCAACCATTCCACATTGTATCAGAAAAGCGCGCTGCCGCCTGTTTCTTTTCCACTTGGAAAGAAGATCGGTTTTGCGCCGTCTGTACGACCCATTGAAAAAAACGCTAAGGAGGTTATTTCCCATGAGAAGCATTACGACACTGGATCTGCAATACGCACACCGTTTTTACGGTTTTCGGGGAGAAGCGCAATATCTGCACGGCCATACCGGCGTGCTGACCATTGAAGTTGAGGACACCATTGAACCCGGCGTCAATATGGTATTCCCCTGCAACGAAATTCAAAAGACCGCCTGGTCGGTTTTGAAAAACTTCGATCACGCCCTGATCCTCAGAGAAGACGATCCCCTTTTGCCCGCAATTTTGGATGTCTACGAAAAGCAGGGGATCCGCAACGGCGCACCGCAAAACCAGATGAGGGGACCTGCTTTTGAAACGGAGCTTGCCAAAGCGTATCCGGATTGCCGTCTGGTTGTAACCAAGGAGACATTAACGGTAGAAGGCATGATTAAGATCGTCTATGATCTATTGCATGACAAACTCAACATTGCAAAAATCACCTTCACCAGCGGCGTCAATGCAGCTTCCGCAGAGTTTGACACGCACAATGAAATCGATCGCTGCCCGCTGTGCGGCATTGCCCTGAATGAGAACGGCATTTGCCCCAAGTGCGGCTATCGAAAGGGCTGATTTTCAAAAAAGGTGCATGAAAATCAATTTTCAAAAGGCGGTGGACAATTTTGTCCGCCGCCTTTTTGCTTATATTCTCATCCTGCAAGCACAATGATATATACACCGCGTTTTCCCTTCTGCGAAAAAGACGCGGCAGTTCAACCCTGCCATCACCTGTCTATGTTCACGCGCCTGCTATCCCCCAGAGACTTGCAAACATTCCAATCAGCAGCCCCAGCACGGCCAACACACATACAACGGCAAGAATGATGGACAACATCTGCTTGGATGCAGCCCGATATCCGGATCCATCTGCCGGCGCCTGCCTTCCGGCAGATGGCACGTGGTTCGCCTGGACGTGTTGCGTCCAAGCACGTTCGCGGCCGTACGCTTGCCGCATCGTATTTGGTGCATACCCCATTCGCCTGAAAAAATACTCCAGCCATACAATATCATCCTGCGTACAAAGATACTGATACATCGTCCCAACATCATGCACCAATTGGTTTCGCTTATGCCGCAGATACCGCAGTTTTTTCAGGTCTGCTCCCAATCGTGTGTTCCCTATTCCATCCCCATAGCGCGCCCGCATATGCTCAATATAATCAGAAATCCCGTGCTCGAACCCATACCTTTGGATGAATATTTGATCCAGTTGTTTATAATATTCCAAAAAGCGCACATTGAAATCCATCATCATTTCTGCCAAAAATATCTGTACCAACGCTGAAGAAACGAAGCGCTGCCATGGCAGCGCTCCGTTTCTGTTCAGCAGTCATTGACATTAGTAGTTCTGTGCGTTGATTTCAAAATAACCCTGCGGATAACCGCACACGGCGCAGATCTGCGGCGCCTGGGTACCTACGACGATATGTCCGCAGTTGCGGCATTCCCAGACTTTCACTTCGCTTTTTTCAAAAACCTTTGCCGTCTCCACATTGGAAAGCAATGCACGATAACGTTCTTCATGCCGCTTTTCGATCGCGGCAACCGCACGAAACTTTGCAGCAAGCGCCGGAAATCCTTCTTCCTCTGCCGTCTTGGCAAATCCATCGTACATGTCCGTCCATTCATAGTTTTCGCCTTCGGCGGCATGCAGCAGATTTTGTGCCGTATCCCCGATGCCATTTAACTCGGCAAACCACAGTTTCGCATGTTCCATCTCATTCTGCGCCGTCTTTAAAAACAGCTCGGCAATTTGCTCGTAGCCTTCCTTCTGCGCAATCGATGCGAAATACGTATATTTATTGCGCGCCTGCGATTCCCCCGCAAAAGCCGCCTCCAGATTTTTCTGTGTCCGAGTACCCGCATAGGGCGTATCCGCCTGTTCCGTCACCGGTTCAAAAGACGACGCCGGCTGTTTGCAGATCGGACAGGTAAAGTCTTCCGGCAGCGTCTGCCCTTCATAGACATAACCACAAACTTTGCATTTCCACTTCTTCATTGTTTTTTCCTCTCTTGCAGGTTTTTCTTCGTTACAGGGTATTCCGGCAAGCAGCTGCTTTGCCGCTTCTACGGGGAAGCCCTCAAACGGCGGATTTTCCACCCATTGGCGCAGCAATGCATGCGTATTTGCACTCTGTGGCAGCATATATCCCGCCTCGCGCAGCAAATCCTCGTTGACCAGCCTGACCGACTTTGCAACCGCCATCATCAGCCGGTATAATCCGTCTGTCTGCGCGTTTTGTGCAAGCTGCAGCGCAATGCGCTCCTGTGTTGCCTTATCCTTCGCCATCTGATCGGCCAGCGCCAGAACTTCCGGCGTTTTCTTTTGCTGCGGCGGATATTCCACAGGCACCATGGAAATTGCACCACTGGGACAGGCATCGGCACAAACGCCGCAGCCAACACACTTATTTACATCAATTACACTGTTTTCCGTATCCGAAGCACCGGTGGGACAGACATACAAACACAGACAATCTTTCGTACAAAGGCGAAGATTTCGTACCGCAATCCGTTTCATTTTCACGCCCTCCCCTCGATTCGATCAAATTTCCAGGAGGGAACCTTGCACACCGGACACAGCTGCGGCGCTTGATCCCCCACATAGATGAAACCGCAGACACTGCAAACCCAAACCTGCGTGTCCTG
>JAHZHV010000044.1:554-4271 GCA_019420085.1 Christensenella sp. | reverse complement strand
TGATCAACTGAAAGCTGTCCCGATCGCCCGTTACCAGAATTGCCTGCACATCCTGCTGCTGACAGTACTGTGCATAGGTTCCCAGCACATCATCGGCCTCATATCCCTGCGCCTGCACACACGCAATTCCAAAGTCTCCCAGTACGTCGCGCAGAAGGTCAACCTGAACACGCAGATCATCCGGCATCGGCGGCCGATTTGCCTTGTATGCATCATACATTTCGTTTCGAAAGGTACCGCCCTTTACATCAAATGCCACAAGAACATAATCCGGCTGTGCCTTTTCCAAAGTGCTGAGAAACATGTTCAAAAAGCCCGTTAATGCGCCCGTCGGACTTGCATCCGGCGCCGTCAACGCAGGCATGGCAAAATAGGCGCGATGCAGCAGACTGTATCCGTCTATGGCAACGAGCGTTTTTTTCATGGACTTTCTCCTTTTTCTTCAGGCCTGCAAACGTGTCAGAGAAACGCGTGCAAACAAATCGTCATAGTTTTGCGGTTCAATATTCTGCGCAATCCAACGTGCCGAAGATGCGACCCCGCTTCTTAAGATGTCCGGCGTATCCATACCATGCGCCAACGCAACGCACATACCGCCGACCATCGCATCGCCCGCACCAACTGTAGAGCCCAGCGGCACGCGCAGCGCAGAGGCGATATATGCCTGTGTACGGTCAACCATCATTGCGCCGTCTGCGCCCATAGATACCACAACACGCTGCGCGCCCTTTTGACAAAGCGTACGTGCAGCCTGCGCAATCTGCCGTTCATCCGTCAGGCGCTGCTGTGCAAAATCCTGGATTTCATCCAGATTTGGCTTAATCAATGCCGGACCAGCCTGCGCAATCTGCTCAAGCTGTGCACCCCCGGCATCCACGACACATTGCGCATGGTTGCCAAAGCGCTGAACAAGCTGTGCGTAAAAATCCGCCGGTGCCCCCACAGGCAAACTTCCCGACATCACCAGTATGTCCGATTTCGCGGCATATTCGCCGGCAAGATCAAAAAAAGCTTCAATATGGGTCTGTTCCACAGGCGGGCCGGCGCTGTTTAATTCCGTTACAAGGCCAATGCTCAAATCCCGCACTTTTTGATTAATCCGTACCGCCCCCGGATACCGAACAAAGCGATAGGCAATATCAAGCTTTTCCAACCTGTCAATCAGTATGGTTGCATCATTCTGCGGTAAAAAGCCAATGCATGCCGCATCCAGACCGAAATACTTTGCGACCATTGCCACGTTCACGCCTTTGCCGCCGGCAATATCAACAATGCGTTCCACGCGATTTGTTCCGCCAAGTGTAAAATTGTGCAAATGCAATTCCCGATCAATGCTTGGGTTTGGACAAATTGCCGTAATCATATGCAGGCCTCCTTATCGTCTCTCGTGCGCCGCATGTCTTAGCGTGCACAGTAAGTGTCAAAACACGCAGCCTGTTCATTGTATCCGTGTATGAATTCCAAAGTTTTATACGGGAAAACAGACCAAATTCATTATAACAAGGTTTACAGTGTTTGTCATTTCAGGTCATCAATCTGTTGAATTCTGTTATTCTTTTTTTGAAAAAGACGCCGCATTCAAAATGAATGCGGCGCCAGTACGTCACGTATTAAAAACCTGTTGATCAGCCTTCGTTCTCAGCGTCCTTCTTGGCCTGCTCAATAACCTTTGCTGCAATATTGGCGGGCGCCTCTTCATAACGCTCAAACCACATGTCAAAGCTGCCGCGCGCCTGCGTCATGGAACGCAAGTCGGTCGCGTATTTGAACATCTCGGATTCGGGAACTTCAGCAATAACCTTCTGCATCCCGTCTTCCAGCGGATCCATGCCCATAATGCGGCCACGACGGCGGTTCATATCACCGATGATATCGCCCATGTAATCGTTGGGCACAATAACCTCAACGTGGTAAATGGGTTCCAGCAAAACGGGATTCGCCTCAGCCACACCTTTCTTAAATGCAAGACTTGCAGCTGTTTTAAAGGCCATTTCATTGGAGTCGACCGGATGGTAAGAACCATCATACAAAGCGCACTTGATGTTTACAACAGGGAATCCTGCAAGTACGCCCTTTTGCACGGCCTCACGCAGTCCCTTTTCAACGGCCGGGATAAAGTTACGCGGAACAGCGCCGCCAACGACGCGATCCTCAAAAATGAACTCCTCACTGCCATCCATGATAGGCGAAAACTCTACCCAGCAATCACCGAACTGGCCATGGCCACCCGTCTGTTTCTTATGACGTCCCTGCGCCTTGACCGTCTTTTTAATGGTCTCACGATACGGGATAATCGGGTCACGCAGGACAGCCGAGGCACCAAACTTGTTCTTCAGCTTCATTGTGATGATGTCAATATGCAGCTCACCCTGACCACAAATCAGCGTATCATTTGTATTCTCAGACTTCATCACTTTGAAGCTGGGATCTTCTTCTGCAAGACGTGCCAAACCGCCAAAGACCTTGTCTTCTTCGCCCTGCTTAGCAGAGGAAACAGCAAGCGAGATGCAGGGTTTGGGGAATTCGATCTCAGGGAAGCGAATCTGGCGTGAAGCATCGCAAAGCGTGTGGCCCGTCATCGTATACTGCAGTTTTGCAACCGCGCCGATATCACCTGCTACCAGTTTGGAAACCGTCGTCTGACTCTTGCCGCACATGACGTACAGGTTGCCCGGTTTCTCATTCTTGCCTGCATTGGGGTTGTAGATCGTCATATCACCTGTAAGTGTGCCGGACATGACCTTAAACAACGACAACTTTCCGACAAACGGGTCTGCAACGGTCTTGAATACGCGCGCAGCAAACGGCGCAGACGGATCGCATTTGCAGGTCGTTTCCTCGCCGGTCTTTACATCGACGCAAGGCGCTTCCGGACGATCCGCCGGTGACGGAACAAATTCCACGACGCAATCCAGCAGCTTATCCACACCAAGATTCGGCGCAGCTGCACCACAAAGAACGGGAACGACGGAACCGTCCAGCATGCCAAGATGCAGGCCGCGCAGAATATCCTCACGAGAAAGCTCCATCTCCTCGAAGTATTTCTCCATGAGTTCCTCATCCGTTCCGGCAGCCGTTTCCATCAGCTGCTCACGCAGCGTCTGTGCGCTATCGGCATATTCGGCAGGAATCTCAATCTGCTTAAGTCCCTTACCCTCAAAGCGATAAGCCGTCATATTGAGAATATCAATATATCCGACAAACTGCTCTTTTTCCATAATAGCTTCCTGAAGCGCGATAACCGACGAGCCAAACTGGGCCTGCAGCGCTTCAATCGTCTTTTGGAAGTTCGCATGTTCGCGGTCCATGTTATTGACAAAGAAAATGCGGCCAAGGTTCAGCTTCTTGCAATACTGCCACGCCTTTTCCGTACCGACCGCCGGTCCGGAAACACCGTGTACAAGAATCACTGCGGCATCCACGACCTGCATTGCAGCCGCCATCTCGCCAACAAAGTCAAAGTAACCGGGAACATCGATAATATTGACACGGTGATCCTTCCAATCCAGCGGCGCAATCGATGCGCTGATGGAAATCTGACGCTTTGCCTCCTCCGGATCGTAGTCACTGACAGTAGAGCCGTTTTCGACTTTGCCCATTCTGTCGATCACCTTTGCATTGTAAAGCATGGCCTCGGTCAGGGTCGTTTTACCCTCGCCGCTGTGTCCGACGATTGCGATGTTGCGAATCTGACCGGTCTGGTATGATTTCATCTAG
>JAHZHV010000044.1:0-526 GCA_019420085.1 Christensenella sp. | reverse complement strand
CATGTCCGCCTCATGCCGCCGTGTTTTTCTCTGCGGAAATATTACCGTATCAGTATACCAAAAAACAGGCCGTTTGCAAATGCTTTTTCCAAATACATGCAAACTGCCTGTTTAATTTTTGTGTTTTTTTACACATTATTATCTGTTTCCCAGAATATCAAGCGCAATTTTACACGCCGCGCAGACACATACGTTGCAAACACGTGTATGTCCCCCCTGCGCAAGGAACGCAGCCTGTGCCGCTGCATCACCGCGTGCGACGCCGGTCAATTCACAGCAAAGCGCCGTAGAAAACTGTGCACAAAAGGCATCATACAACTGTTGAGACAATGCATTTGCCACATTGTATCCCTCTGCATCCTGTGTCCTTCCACGTCCGCAGCTGGTCTTTTGGCAGACAGCAGCAATCGCCCCTGTAACTGCGCCGCAGACATTTCTGGAACCGGCAATACCCGCGCCAAAGCCGTTGAGCATCTGCGCAAACGGCTGTGTCGGCATATCGAGCGCTTCCGCAAGTACCATGGCA
>JAHZHV010000043.1 GCA_019420085.1 Christensenella sp. | reverse complement strand
CGGGTGCTGACATTTGATTTAAAAGCTGTCACGTTTATGGATTCTTCCGGAATTGGTGTAATCCTGGCGCGTGCGGCACAAATGAAACGGCGGCACGGTAAGACACGCGTGTGCAATGCGCATGGTCAGATTGAAAGAGTGCTGCGCTTAAGCGGCGTGTATTCGCTGGTAGAAAAGGGCGTGGATACGCGCGACGGGGGGAAAAGCAAATGCAAAACACGGACATTGTAACGATTACCTTTGTAAGCGTGTCACAAAATGAAACGCTGGCGCGTTCTTTTGCGGCGGCGTATGCAGCGCGGCTTGATCCGACGCTGCGCGAACTGGATGATATTAAGACGGCGGTTTCTGAGGCGGTCACAAACACGGTTGTGCATGCCTATGTGCAGCAACCGGGAAAAGTGTATATGACGCTTGACTGCCGGGACAATGAACTGATTGTGGAAATCCGCGATGAGGGTGTGGGTATCGCCGATGTATCGGCTGCGCGTGAGCCGATGTATACGTCAAGGCCGGGCACGGACCGGGCGGGACTTGGTTTTACCGTGATGGAGGCGTTTATGGACGAACTGGAAGTATCCTCAACCGTGGGAAAGGGCACCTGTGTGCGCATGAAAAAGCGCATCGGACGCGCCCGTGAAACGTCCGAACAATGATGGGCGCTTTCGGCGCGCATACCGTGCCCTGCGCGCACAACTGCAGGATGCAGCCGATCGTACGGCACTTTTGACGGTTGGTTCTGTGTTCCTCAATGGTACTACAGGCGTCTGGAAATTATGGACAGGCCTTGCGGGACATTCTGCATGGCTTGTGACGAATGCATTGTATGATCTTGTGTTGTGTGCGGCGCGATTGACGACGCTTCGCGCCTATTTTGCGGCAGAACGAAGTGAAGATGATCAAACGGCGCAGCGCATCGCCTGTTATGTTTACCGACAGGGTGGTACGCTGCTTTGTTTGATTGGCATTTCTTATTATCTTGTATGTTTGTGTATGGCTTTTGTGGGTGATGCTTCCACACACAGTGGCGCTGCTGCGTATACGGCAGTGGCCATTGCGGCATCCAAGGCAGTATATGCCGGGTATGCGTTGGTGCTGACCCGCAGGCAGCATGGAAGAATTCTTGTAACACTCAAAACAATCAGCGTAGCAGATGCCTGCGTCTCTGCTGTGGCAGCGCTTTGCACGGTTTTGACTGTGTTTCCCAGGCTGGATGCAGTGCCGACCGGTGCGGCGCTTGGAATGGCTTGTGCATCCTTTTTTGTGTTTGGGGGGGCGCGCATGCGTCAAAGGACGCGGTGTGCTCCCTAAGACGTGTGTTTTGTAAGTGCAAAAAAGTATTGTACAGCACACACGATTTCCTGCTATAATAACGATATCGTTTGTATGTGTGCGGCGTCTGCCGCGCAGGCGGGAAAGGAGAAGGGGGACATGGGTCTTTTCAAGGCGGGTGTCGGCGCTTTTTCAAGCGTGCTGGCCGATCAATGGCGCGAGTATTTTTATTGTGACTCGATGGATGAAAGCACACTGGCTGTTTGCGGCTCCAAGCGTGTGGGTGCCAGGAGCAGCAACACGCGCGGCGGTGAGGAAATTATTTCCGATGGTTCCATTATTGCCGTTAACGAAGGGCAGTGTATGATGATCGTTGACCAGGGAGCAATTGTAGAGTTCTGTGCTGAGGCAGGAGAATTTGTCTACGATGCTTCCAGCGAGCCGAGTGTGTTTTTCGGGAGCTTTGGAGAAGCCGTGAAACGCTCTTTCCAAACGTTTGCACGCCGCTTTACCTTTGGCGGTGATACTGCGCGTCAGCAGAGAGTCTATTTTTTCAACACGAAAGAAATCATCGGTAATAAATATGGAACGGCCAATCCGGTTCCGTTTCGTGTTGTGGATCAGAACATCGGGCTGGATATCGATATCAGCATTCGTTGTCACGGAGAGTATTCATACAAAATTACGGATCCCATTTTGTTTTATAAAAACGTTTGCGGCAATGTTCAGCAGCGCTATGTGCGCGGGCAGTTGGACAGCCAGCTCAAGGCGGAGTTTTT
>JAHZHV010000042.1 GCA_019420085.1 Christensenella sp. | reverse complement strand
CCGGTGGTGGGACTTGAACCCACACGGTGTTGCCACCAACGGATTTTGAGTCCGCCCCGTCTGCCATTCCAGCACACCGGCGTGCACTCGTTTATTATAACGAGTTCGGTATGGAAATGCAAGCGTTTTTGCGGGGCGTGTGCAAGAAAAATCAGATTGCAGGGTTACTGATCTGCCAGGCCGTCTTGATAAACCGCACGCGGGATCACAAACTCAGGAGTTCCCATGTATCCGGGTGCAACTTCATACTTGCCAAATGCAATGACAAGATCACCGTCCGCATTGAAGTAAAATGGCTGATCCGTCGCAATCTCAGTAAACATGACACCCATAACGCTATCCGGATTGATCCAATATACCACGCTTGGATCCTGCATCCGCTGACGCATCTGTTCCAGGATATTCTGACTGATAGGTGTTTGATAGTCATAATCCGCACGGAACAAATCCGGCAGTGAAGCAATAGAACCGGTTTTCTTATCGATGTGATAGTAATGGTATTCAATGATACTGCTTCCTGCCTCATGATATACCATCAGTCGCATCGTAAACCAGGCATCACTATTGGTCAAAACCTCATAATCGATTAAAAGTCCCATATGCGCATCCGATAATTCGCTTATATCTTTCTGATATTGTTCCAGGACTTTCTCAGTCAGTGTCTGCACGTCGCTGTTGATATAATCAACCGCTTCCTGCATGTTCTGTTCCCCTTCCACCTGCGGAATGGTCACGTCGCTATAATGAAATTCATCCTCCGTACGCCCCTGCCGAATCGTCACGACCCGAATAAACCCTCCAATCAGGGGCCACTGCTCCATCGCATGAGCAATCTTGGGACTGAGATTGGGCAAAATGATCAGCATTACCAACACTGCTGCCACTGCACACAAAGTCTTGACAAAAATACGCGGCTTGTGTTTCTGACGCTGCGCATCTGCACGGATTTCGGTCAATATATCATCAAAGCGCTGCTGTGCATCTTTGGACATACGCGGCGCTTCCTCGGCAAGGCGCATACGCATCCATCGATCGTGCCTCATTCGAAATCCTCCTTTTCAAGCGACGTTCTGAGTTTCTCTCTTGCCCGGGATAGCCTCTTTTTTACCGTATCTTCTGAAAGAGTCAGTGTCTTTGCAATCTGACGGATAGACATATCTTCGTAGTAGAACAACAGGATTACCGTTCTGTACGGCACGTCCAGCGTCATCACTGCATCCCATAGTGACAACCGCACATCAGCATCCATGCTGCCAGATTGCATGTTCGACAGTTGTTCCACATCCGCCTGTGGATGTCTCTGCTGCAAAATACGATAACACTCACGTGTCACAATTGTCATCAGCCAGGGTTTCACCCGCTGTGTCAACCGCAGCTGTGATAAATGCGCATAGGCATTCAGCAGCGCATTTTGCACAGCATCCTGCGCATCTGCCTCATTGCGCAGAATACCGACAGCCAGTGCGTACATACGCTGGCGCTGTGACTCTGCTTGTCTGCAGAACCACTCGACTTTCCATTGTTCCGCCATCCCGATTCCCTTCCCCATTTAAGCCGCAGCGCGGCAAAGATACACGTCAACGTACAATGACGTTAGAGGCAAGCCAAGTACCCCAATCGATATAGTATTTCCCCAAAATATGCGTATCATCACTGGTATAATCCTGTGCCAGATTCCCATTTACATCATCAAACAGCGGATTGACATCCAAATAGAAAATCTGCTTTTGATCAGCCAAAGCTGCGATCTGCTGATTAAATCCATTCAAATTATCGTTATTGAAAATAGCATCCGACGATGAGCGTTTTTCAGAAACGTGCAGATTGGCAAGAATGTAGATAATCGCATCCTCCTGACGCTGCTGCAGGCTTTCAATCAGGGTTTGATAGGTCTGGACAGTCTTGTCACGATTATATCCAAGTTCATTAATGCCAAGCATAACGTAAATCTTTCCAAACGAGCGGCTGTTAAGCAGCGTATCCAGTGTCACTTTACCGCCGCAGGATGCAACATTCACGCTCTCGTCCCAAACATTATATACGCTCATGCCTGTCGTGGCAAAAAACGTTGCGCCTTCAATCGAACCATACTCCTGCAGGCCAATCGTACGGGAATCGCCAATAAATAAGGCATCTTCAAAATATCCCTGCGGAGCCTGCACAAATTGCGGCGTTTGCGACGGTTCCGGTGTATCTTGTGTTGTTTGCGCATCCGGCGTCCGTTCTGCTTCCGGCAACGTCTGCGCATCCGGAATAACGGTTTGGTCAGTCGCAGATATCTGCTGCGTTTGTGTAGAAATTGGCGCAGGGGTTTGCGTCGTATAAGCCTGTGCCTCTTCACATGCAATCATGCCAAGCGGCAGCACCGCAGCAAACAGCAAAAATACAAGTACCGCAGTTTTTCGATTCGAATTCATTTTTAAGACACTCCTTGGAATTAAAAATTGAAGTACAGGAAGGGATCGTCCATCCCGCGCCACAGGCAGTAAACGCTGTAAGCAAAAATACAAACTGCACCAATTGCCACCAAAGCGCGGTATTTTCGAATGTAAGCATATAGTTTTTCCGGAAGCGGCGTACACAGCAAAACACCGGCGATCAAAAACACGCCATATTGCCTCGTATACTTAAGAAAATCGCCCGCAAAGACGTTTTCACCACCCAAGCCAACTAATCTCTGTAGATATACGCCGATCTGGCGCAGATCCGTTACGCTGAACAGCAGCCAGCACACACCAATTGCCAGCATCATATACACGTGTCCCATAACGCGTGTGCGCTCCAGCCACGCGCCAGGACCCGTCTTTTCCATGGCAATCAGTGCAAACAGAAATACACCCCATAAAAGGAAATTCCACCCCGCACCATGCCAAATACCCGTCAGCAGCCACACCACGAAAAGATTGCGATATGTCCGCCATTTACCCGCGCGGTTGCCGCCAAGGGGAATGTAAACATACTGACGAAACCACGCGCCAAGCGTCATGTGCCATCGCCGCCAGAACTGTGTCATGGAACGCGCCCGATAGGGATGACAAAAATTCTGCGGCAAATCAAATCCGATCATCTTGCCAAGTCCAATCGCCATTTGGGAATAGCCCCAGAAATCCAGATACAATTGCAGGCTGCACGCAGCAAGGCCAAGCCAGGCAAGCGGCGTGGAAATTGATGAAAATCCAATTCCCACAATGGCTTTCCATAATCCGCCAATGCGATTTGCCAGGATGACCTTTAACCCAAGGCCAAAGACAAATGTAAGCAATCCTGCAAAAAACGTCTGCATTGTCTGGGTGCGATGTTCAAGCTGCATACGAATATCCGCATAACGCACAATCGGTCCGGCAATCAACTGCGGAAACATCACAAGGTATGCACCAAAATCCACAAGATTTACCTGTGCAGGAACATGGCGTTTGTACACGTCAATTAGATAGGACGCCGCCTGAAAGCTGTAAAAGCTGATGCCGATGGGAAGGATCGGATCCGGAAGCGGCAGTCTCCCTGTTCCAGGCGCCAGATATGATAGCAGCATGTTTGCGTTTTCGATCACAAAACCGCTGTATTTGAAGACGAAAAGGCAGCCAAACTGCCACAGCAGGCCAAGGAACAAAAACACCCCTGCGCATCTGGGATATCGCTGCATAGCAATCGCAACGACGTAGCAGACAAGGATTGAGATGATCAGCAACGCAAAATGCAGAGGATATCGCCAAGTACCGTACGCATAAAAGGCAAGGCTGAACAACAGCAGGCATATGTTTTTGAATCGCCGTGGTGTAAGGCTGTACACCACAAGAAAAATTGGCAGAAAGCAAAACAAAAACTCCAAGCTGCTGAAAACCATATCACATCCTCCAGGCATTTCATCGTTGCACTTATTAAGAGCATTGCATTGGATAAAAGGTGACAAGTTTTTTCATTTTTTATCAAAGCATGATATCGATCTTTGTATCGGCGCATGAAACCCCAACATCTTTGCCCGCAAATTAAAAAATGAGCGCAGTATATGCCCGCGCTCATTGAGAAGTTTTCCT
This sequence comes from Christensenella sp., assembly GCA_019420085.1. Taxonomy (GTDB): domain Bacteria; phylum Bacillota; class Clostridia; order Christensenellales; family Maliibacteriaceae; genus RGIG9107. The sequence continues at coordinate 938 of JAHZHV010000042.1, read as the reverse complement.
TTGGTATCCGTTACAGCGTTCTGCGCAGCTTTAAAATCGTTAGATTCACTTCACCTTCCACCGCATCGCCCGAACCGGTATAGTTAAGTGAAAACGTTGTCGGCGCAGGCGCTTCTATGATCAAAAATGCTGATCCAGCCACGCTGGAACCATCCGCACGGGTAGCAAAATAAATACCTGTTTCAAGGTGCGGACTCCCATTGTACGACGGCGTAATCTGCATATAATTTGGCGTTCGAAACACAGCGGAAACTTTATATGAGACAAGATAATACCCCGGCGTAAGTGTGACTGTCTCTAAATTGGCCTGTGCAATATTCCCCGTGGGATCTGTAACAGCAGGAAATAGAGCAATCTGACTTCCACGCTCGAGTGTCTGCTGCGTATTGACAAACGATGCAAATATGTCATCCGGTACTGTTCCGGTTGGACCGGTCGGACCTTGTGGCCCAATTTGTCCTGCGGCTCCAGTTGGACCGGTCGGACCTTCCGGACCTGTGGGACCGGTTGCACCTGCTGTCCCATTTTGTCCGGACGGTCCCGTAGGACCGGTTGCACCCGTAGGACCGGTTGGGCCATCTTCGCCTGCAACTCCTGTACGTCCCGATGGCCCTGGAGGACCAGTTGGGCCGGTCGGACCTGGTTCCCCTGCGGGACCAGTTGCACCGGTTGGGCCGGTCGCACCGCGTTCACTTGCCGATCCCGGCGGGCCTGTGGGTCCCGTAGGACCGGTTGGGCCGGTTGGGCCATCCTCACCTGCAATTCCGGTACGCCCCGACGGTCCCGGAGGGCCGGTTGGACCTGTCTGTCCTGCAGGACCAGTTGCACCGGTTGGGCCTGTCGCACCGCGCTCACTCGCCGATCCCGGCGGACCGGTCGGGCCTGTAGGGCCAGTTGGACCGGTTGGGCCATCCTCGCCTGCAATTCCGGTACGCCCC
>JAHZHV010000041.1 GCA_019420085.1 Christensenella sp. | reverse complement strand
TGCACGATGCGACAGGTGTTGTGCGGCACGGTTTCGGCCGCAATTGCGTGTGATGGGCGTTCAAAGCATATAACAGGCTCCATAACGCGGTCATGCAGAGCGTGCTGCTTTTTTGATTTGTCGATTTGACTGGAGAACGATTCGCCATAAAAATGAAGTCGTTTTTCTGTTGCTTTGTATTGCATGGCGATGGATGCAGTATGAAACCGTTTGAAAGATTCTTTTTTTATCGTGCAGGGTGATTTTGTCACGGAACAATTCGGTAAAAGCGCGTATGCTAAGCATGTAAACAAAAACATTGCTTTTGCATCACAAGGAGGATATGAAATATGTCGGTCATGGAAATTACAAAGGATAACTTTCAGCAGAAGGTCATGCATAGTGACAAGCCGGTTTTGCTTGATTTCTGGGCAAGCTGGTGCGGACCGTGCCGGATGGTCTCTCCGATTATTGATCAGATTGCACAGGAACGCACGGATATTGCGGTTGGCAAGATCAACATTGACCAGCAGCAGGAACTGGCAGCTGCCTTTGGCGTGATGAGCATTCCGACGCTGGTTGTCGTCAAGGATGGAAAGATTGCGGCGCAGACAGTTGGTGCGCAGCCCAAGGCAAACATTTTGCGGATGCTTAACTGAACGCATACATGCAATACCCCCATAACAAAACGCACGTGGTTTTCAGAACCATGTGCGCTTTGTTTTACGCGACTTTTGGCTGATGCGATGGTATAATGCAGTGGTTGATGCTTGCGGGAAGGAAAGATGTGTATGCGGGAACTTCGTTTTGCATGGCGGCAGACGCTGCCGATTTGTGTGACATATATTTTCATCGGACTTGCGTTTGGCATGTTGATGACGGAAGCAGGATATGGTCCGCTGTGGTCGCTTTTTAGTGCAGTATTCATCTATGCGGGTTCGTTGCAAATTGTTCTGGTGCCGCTTTTGCAGGCAGGCGTGCCTCTTTGGACGATTGCCGTAACCACTTTTTTTGTCAATGCCAGACATATGTTCTACGGCGTTGCATTTGTTGACCGATTCCGAAAGATGGGCTGGCGATACCCGTATATGGTGTTGTCGCTGACGGACGAGACGTATTGTGTACTTTGCGCTGCGGCATATGAGGAAGGTATGAATGAAAACCGCGCGATGTTTGCCATTGCGCTGTTGAATCATCTTTACTGGATTGCAGGCTGTGTGCTTGGCGCATGCGTGGGGGCGCTTCTTCCCTGGAACATGCCGGGCATTGCGTTTGCATCGACGGCTTTTTTCCTGGTTGTGGTTTTGGAACAGTGGCAAAAAGCACGCACGAAAGTTCCCGCGCTGACGGGGTTTGCGGCGGCCATTGTATTTTTGATTGTGCTTGGACCGGATCACTTCCTGATTCCGGCGTTGTCCGTTTCAATGCTGGCGCTGCTTTTGTGCCGGGAACGCCTGCAGCGGCAGGGAGGTGCGCAATGAATTCGATGCTTTCTGCCGGTGCAATTGTTGTTGCGGCGCTTGTGACGTATCTGACGCGCGCGCTTCCGTTTCTTGCCTTCGGACGCCGCCCACTGCCCCGATGGGCGACGTATTTGGGAGAGGTATTGCCGCCCGCAATTATGGCGGTTTTGGTCATTTATTGCCTGCGGGGGATCGACTTTCTGACAGCCTCTTATGGCATACCGGAACTTGCTGCCTGTGCTGTTGTCATTGTGGTGCATCTGTGGCGCAGGAGTATGTACCTGTCGGTTGCAGCAGGAACGCTGTGTTATATGCTGCTGCTTTGTTTTTTGTAAAGATATATATATAAAGAGAAACCCCATTTGTCAAAAAAATGGGGTTTTTTGTTTCGTTTTTTCTTTTGGCAAAACTGGCTTAGCTTATGATGCTTCTTCCTGCAGGTTTTCCAGCTTTTGCGCATTGGTAATTTCCACGATGCCGCGTGACAGACGTACCATGCC
>JAHZHV010000040.1 GCA_019420085.1 Christensenella sp. | reverse complement strand
CCCGTTCCGCAGAACAGGAAACCAAGCTCATATTTGCCACTGGTAATGGCGCGCGCCATATACTGCGCAGCAGTGGTGAAGCTGATATCCGCCTGTTCATCAGCGGGAACCAGGTCGACAACTTCGTGTCCCAGACTTTCCAAATGTGCCTGTACGGCGTTCTTCAGATCCAAAGCGACGGCCTGCGTCGCGATTGCAAATTTTCTACCCATTAGAATATGGCCTCCTTAATGGTTTTGGCTGCGTTTCATTCGCAATAACGCTGTCGATGTCTATTGTAGCATTGAAGCGGTTAAAAAACTACCCCTCAATTTTTGCATGGGCCAGCTTTTTGGAAAGCCGGCGCAGTGCGTGCGGTCGAACTAGATTCCCTGTCAAAAGAATGTGTGTCAAGGTGTTTGCCTGCTCCAGACAGCGTATATGATCGATTACATTATATCGAACATCTAAAACACGCAGCTGCTGCAGTGACGCAAGTGCTGACAGATCCTGCACGCGGTTTTTTTTCATGAGCAGCATTTGAAGCTTTTTTGTACTGGAAAGCGGCGTAAGATCGCAGATGGTATTTTCACTTACATCCAGTGCGATGAGATTTTCAAGCGCTGCAAGTCCGTCCAGCGTTTCGAGCCGGTTTGTGTAAAGCGACAGTGTTGTAAGCTGCGGCAATGCGCTAAGCGGCGCCGTATCACAGATTTTGTTTTGTCCGGCCAAAAGGGTATGCAGTTTGGTACATGCCGTCAAGGATTCCAGCGTTTCTACGTCGTTTTGACACAGATAAAGGCATTCCAAAGCCGTGCATCGTTTCAGCGGCGAAAGATCCCGGATGTGGTTTTGACCAATCCACAGAATACGAAGCTGTGCAAGCGTATGAAGCGCGTCAATGCGATAGAGGCGGTTGCCGCGCAGAGACAACTGTTCCAATGCTGTATTGTGAGATAATGCATCGATTGTGTGAATCTGATTGTTTTGCAGATATAACCGGCGCAGGGAACGGATGGTACCCAATGCCGAGATGTCGGTCAAATGATTGTTGCCTAACCACAAAGATTCAAGACGCATCAGGCGCGCCAGCGGCGCAACATCGGCAATTTGATTGCTTTCCAGATTCAGGCTGCGAAGCCCCATCAGGTTTTCCAACGGTGCGATGGTTTGAATCTGATTATTTTGCAAGTAAAGCGTTTCCAGCGAGACAAATTGTGCCAGCGGTTCGATATCGCGTATGCCGCAGCCGGAAAGATCCAGGCAACGTATGTGTCGCGCCTGCTGGCGTGGCAATGCATCCTTAAAATGCAGCTGCCTGCGAAGCGCGTAAAGAAGTGCCGGATCTGATATATGGATTGTCTCCGGTACATCGTGGACGGGCGCAGCAGCGGCACATGAATCGCAGGCACAATCCGGCATGGTTTGCGGTTGTGTATTGGAAGCATGCGCAGCGGGCGCCTCTGCACGGAAATTTTCGGTATTTTCGAAAGCTGATCCAGCCGGAGGCGAAGACGTCTGCGCGGTCTCTTTTATCAGCAGCGATTGGACGCATTGAAGAATATGTGTTATGGCATCCGCTTCGCTTGCAAATTGCTCGGGATAGATGGGATCGTTCTGCGCAGTGTACAATGCAATCTCTGCGCCGGGCTGCATTGCGTCAAGACACACGGGCAAAAATATTGCGCCGCCATAAAATGCCTGCCGCGCTTCAGAAAGAGGCCAGGCGGAATACATGCAGGCATGCGAATAAAGCGGCAGATAAATCTGACAGCGGATGGCCAGACAAGCCGTATCTGTTTCATGCGGTGCAATGCGCACCTGTATTTGGTTTTCCTGCAATATGCGCGCGATTTGGCAGGCCAGCTGCGTATCATGCGGCGTGCAGGCAATGAGTACCTGTTGGGACAAAGCACACTCCTGAAGCTCGAACAAGGTGCACGGGCTGTATGAATCGTTACATTGTATCATCATATCGGCAAAAGACGCATCCGTCAATGGCACACAGAATCAAAATGCCTGTTGAAACTGAACCTGTTTCATGCCACGCGTTCACCTTTCGAGGCGAAGAACGTTGATTTTTTTGGAAAATCCATATATAATGAATTGTATGTTGCAAAACTTGCAGAACACAAAAAGGAGAAAAGCAATGAAGAAAACCATCGCACTGGCGCTGGCTGTCGTTCTGGCGGTCGGCATGCTGGCTGGTTGCAGCGGCTCCAAGCTGACGCTTGCCACGGGCGGCACCACCGGCACGTACTATTCTTACGGCAGCACGATTGCTACGGTTCTGTCCGATGAGGCGGACATGAAGATCAACGTCACTTCCACTGGCGCTTCGAAGGCAAACATCCAGTTGGTGCAGGACGGCGAGGCGGATATTGCCATCGTGCAGAACGATGTGGCCTACTATGCTTATACCGGCACGGATCTTTTTGACGGTGAGGAAGCTTATGAGGGCCTGTGCACGATCGGTGCGCTGTATTCGGAGCTTGTACATATTGTGGCTTCCGATAAGATCGAGAGCATTGAGGATCTCAAAGGCAAGACGGTTTCCGTTGGCGATGCCGGTTCCGGTACAGAGTTCAATGCGACGCAGGTGCTGGAAGCTTACGGCATCAGCTTGGATGATATCGAAGTGGTGAACCTGGGATTTGGTGATTCCGCAGATGCACTGAAAAATGGCCAGATCGATGCGTTCTTTGGCGTATCCGGTTCCCCGGCTACCTATATTACGGATCTTGCGGCAACGAACGATTTCAATCTTCTGTCTATCGATGATGAGCATTATGAGCAGCTCAGCGGCAAGTATGCGTTCTACGTCACTGAGACGATCCCCGGCGGTACGTATTCCTGCATTCCGGATGATGTGCAGACGCTGGCAGTCAAGGCAGTGCTGGTAGCGGATGCGGCAACGGATGAAGAAGTCGTTTATAACTTCATCAAGGGTATGTTTGATTGCCAGAGCTCTCTTGCATCGGCACATGACAAGGGCGGCCTTTTGAGCACGGATACGATTTTGAACGGCATTTCCACGCCGCTGCATCCGGGCGCGGCACGGTATTTCGAGGAGATCGACCTGGACATTTCCGACTATCAGTAATGAGCGTGTGAAAAACGTTCAGATTTCATCAAGATTAAAAGCAGCGGCCGCAGCGATACTTGTGATCGTTGCGGCGATTGCTATAATATGGTTGACTGCGCCGCAGGCACTCATTCTGCAGGATGCACAAAGCGGCAAAAAAATTGCTGCTTATGCGCTGCAGGATGGTGAGACGTTTTCGGTAACATTTGTTCATTCTGTCAACCAAAGTCCCGTCACGGAAGTTTATTGCGCACATGATGGCGCGTTGTATGTAACGCAGTGCATTTACAGTACGCTGGGTGCAGGTGTTGCTTCCACATTGGAACCGGGATGGGTTTTGCAGGACAATGGTGACGGTACCTGGACGCTTTCGGGAATTGATACGCGCATGAATGATCTGGTCTATATTGTCGGCACGGTTTCTGATCATGTGCTCAGGATTGGAACGCGTAAGATCAGCCTTCGTACGCTCTGCGGCAGAAATGCGCATGTGCGTTTTTCTCTGTCGCGATGCCCGTTTGCGCAGCGTTAAACAGCGGGCATGCAGAATTAAAAAATAAGAAAAGAGGGGAGTGGGAGCTTGGCTATCTTCGGGAAAAAGAACAGGGAAGTTGACCCGGTGCAGGATGCTGCGGCATCTGAAGCATTTGCACAAAGCATTGAGCCGGATGAAGAGACGCAGGCGGCTGTACAGGAGATCATGGAAAAGTATGACCGTGAGTCCAATGTGCGCAGTTATGAAGGCGTGCCGCGTTTGATCGTGCGTATTTTGCTTGTGGCATTTGCATTTTACTGCATTTACATGAACTTTTTTGCCACATGGGATGCGCGTGTGCGTCGTGCGTCATTCCTGGGATGCATTGTATTGTTTGTGTTTTTGGTGTTTCCGGCGCGCAAGCATCAGCCGGGGAAAGTGCGGCGCATCAATCATGTGCCGTGGTATGATTTTGTAGCCGGTATTCTGGGTTCGGCATCGTTTTTCTACTTTGTATTGAACATACAGGATATTATTGAGCGCGCAAGTCGGATAAGCGGTTTTGAAGTTGCAGTTGGTATTATTGGCATTCTGGCACTGATGGAGGCATGCCGCAGGGCAGTGGGACTGCCGATTTTAATTGTGGCAGCGTGCTTTGTTCTGTATGTGCTGCTTGGTACGGGATATTCGCTGAAGTATTTGGTCTACAATCTGTTTTATACGACAGAGGGTGTGATCGGAACACCGATCAGCGTTTGTTCGACATTTATCGTACTGTTTGTTATCTTTGGTGCGTTTTTGGAGCAAACGGGCATTGCAAAGCTGTTTATTGATCTTGCCAACTGCATTGCCGGTTCGGCGTCAGGCGGTCCGGCGAAAGTAGCGGTTATTGCCAGTGCGTTGGAAGGAATGGCGTCCGGCTCATCTGTTGCAAACACAGTTGGATCCGGTTCGGTTACGATTCCGATGATGAAGCGCATGGGCTATCAACCTGAATTTGCTGCGGCAGTAGAAGCAGCGGCTTCTACCGGCGGGCAGATTATGCCGCCGATTATGGGCGCTGCGGCGTTCCTGATGGTGGAGATGGTCGGCGAACCCTATGCAAAGATTGCCACGACGGCAATTTTGCCGGCTTTCTTGTACTTTGCCGGTATTTTCATCATGGTGCATCTGGAAGCAAAGAGACTGGGCCTGAAGGGAATTCCGCGCAAGGATTTGCCGCGCTTTTGGCCGATGTTCCTGCGTGAGGGTTATCTTTTGCTGCCGATTGTTGTGCTGATTGTCATGATGGGACAGGGCTTTACGATGGCATATTCGGCCATTGTCTCAATATTGACTGCAATTGCCGTCAGCATGATTAACAAAAAAACGCGGCTGACGCCAAAGAAGTTCTTTGATGCGTTGGAAAATGGTGTGCGCAGTACGTTGACCGTGGCTTGTGCCTGCGGTGTGGCGGGCATCATCGCGGGTGTTATTACAATGACAGGACTTGGTCAGGTTCTCATTTCCGGTGTTGTGAGTCTGTCCGGCGGACATATTATCGTCGCGATGTTCCTGACGATGCTGTGCTGCATTGTGCTTGGCATGGGTGTGCCGACGACGGCAAACTACGTCATCATGGCCACGACTTGTGCGCCCATCCTGGTCAAGATGGGAATGGAGCCGCTTGCCGCTCATTTCTTTGTGTTCTATTTTGGCATTATCGCAGATATTACGCCGCCGGTGGCGCTTGCCGCGTATGCAGGCAGTGCCATTGCGGGGTCGAAGCCCATGAAGACTGCATTTACAGCGTCGATGCTGGCAATTGCTGCGTTTATTATTCCGTATATCTTTGGGCTGAATCCTGCGCTGCTGTTTATTAATGCTTCTGTGCTTGATGTTATTACGATCAGCATTACAGCGTTTGTTGGATTGTTTGGTGTAGCGGTGGCACTGCGCGGATATTTGTACGACTATCTTGCTGTCTGGCAGCGCATCCTGTGCGCTGCAGGCGGGTTGCTTCTGATTGATCCCGGTATTGTTACGGACTTGATCGGCATTGCAACAGTCGGCATTGCGATTGGATGCCATGTGCTTTCTGTGCGCAGGCATGGGAAAAAGACGGTGTAAGGACGTCTTGTCGCAGGATGTCATGATTCAGTCGCGCAGATGTGTCTTTCTGCATATGAAAGCACATCTGCGCGATTTTCTTTTTTCAGGCTTTCGGGTATAATAGCCATGCTGCGTTTTATTCAAACGCATGCAAAAGGAACAGTTTTCCGGATGATGGAGGTTTATCTTGCATGAAAAGACGGTTTTTCAAGGTTTTGGCGGTTGTGCTTGTTCTGATCGTAGCGCTGGGTGGTTGTGCAAAGAAGCAGAATACGGTATGCGCTGCGCTGGAAGACAAGTCACCGGATGAGATTATTGAGATGATTTACGAGAATCACGAAACAGGTCTTGCCGTACAGACGATGGACGTGGATTTAACCAATGCCGACACGCTTTCCTATTATACGGGGCTGGATGATGCCGAAGGTGTCTCGCAGGCGGCAGTATCCGAAGCGATGATCGGTGCACAGGCGTATTCCCTGGTTGTGGTGCGGGCAGAGAATCCTGCGCAGACGCAGACAATCGCACAGGCCATGCGCGACGGAATCAACCAGGCCAAATGGATTTGCGTAGAAGCGGATGATCTGCGTGTAGTCGCCTGCGGTGATGTGATCATGCTTGTAATGGTGTCTTCTCAGCTTTCGGATACGGTTACGGCGCAGGATATGGTTGACGCGTTTGTTGCGGTGGCACAGCAGGAACCCTCAGTTGATCTGCAGTAAATAACTTCTTTGGGACAGCTGCCCGTCCTTTTTGCAGTTTTAAAAAGGACGGGCATTTTTTAAAGAGAGGCGGAAGACGGGCATGCTGTTTTCTGGGATTCCATTTTTATACTACTTTTTGCCGGTGACGCTGATTTTATTGGCGATTTCGCCCAAATGGGCGAAAAATGCCATGCTTGTGTTTTGTAGCCTTGTGTTTTACGGCTGGAGCATGCCTTCGTATGTTCTGTTGATGCTGACGGCTATTGCGGCAGGTTATGTTGGGGCAGTTTTGATACAGTGGTTTCGTGCACGCAAGAATACAAACGGTGCGCGTGTTGTGCTTGTCTTAACGCTGAGTGCGCTTATCGGCATGCTTGCATGGTTCAAATACGCCGATTTTGCCATTGAAAATATCAACGCGTTGGGGGCAGAGCTGCCGCTTGTGTATGTGGCACTTCCCATCGGTATCAGTTTTTATACCTTTCAGGTGATTGGGTATGTCGTTGACGTCTGGCGCGCAGATGTACCTGCACAGAAAAATCCGATTGATCTTGCGGCGTTTGTCTCTATGTTTCCGCAGTTGATTGCAGGACCCATTGTACGGTACACCGATGTGCGCGAGGCGCTTTGCAGCCGCAGTGTTACTGCATCGGATGTGTGGCAGGGCACGCGGCGGTTTATTGCTGGGCTTTGCAAGAAAATACTGCTTGCCAATTCCATGGCGGCGGTATGCGATGCGTTTCGAACCGCACAGGCGCCATCGGTGCTTTTTTCGTGGCTGTATGCGATAGCCTTCATGTTGTTTATCTATTTTGATTTTTCCGGGTACAGTGACATGGCAATCGGCCTTGGACGGCTGCTTGGGTTTCATTTCCCGGAGAATTTTAATTATCCGTATTTGTCACAGAGTTTAACTGAGTTCTGGCGCAGATGGCATATGACCCTTGGCGGTTGGTTTCGTGATTATGTTTATATTCCCCTTGGCGGGAACCGTGTCACAACATGGAAATGGGTGCGCAATCTGCTGGTTGTGTGGGCGCTGACCGGCCTTTGGCATGGTGCTGCATGGAATTTTGTGTGTTGGGGACTGTTTTTTGCAGCGATGTTGCTGGGAGAAAAGAAACTGTGGGGTGTATATTTGAAGCGGCATCCCGTGTTTTCGCATGTGTATGCGCTTTTGTTTGTATTGTTAAGTTTTGTGCTGTTTAATGCTTCGTCTCTTTCCGGGGCGGCTGCTGACTTTGCCGGATTATTCGGACTTTCCGGCGCGCCGCTTGTGTGCCGGCAGGGATTGTATTACCTGCGCAGCAATGCATTGTTGTTTGTGATTTGTATCATAGGGACTACGCCGGTTGTATCCCGAGTACGCAAATGCATGGATACTTTGCCGCATGCAGCCGTTATTTGTACGGTGTTGGAAAGCGTACTGTGTGTGGCAGGGCTTTTGCTTTGTACGGCGTATCTGGTAGATGGATCGTTCAATCCGTTTCTTTATTTTCGTTTTTAAGAAAGGGGGCAGGTGCGTATGAAAAGGAATCGATCCGTTGCAGCGCTTGCTGCCGTTGCAGTGGTGTGGTCGTGCTTATGCATCTGGTGCTGGTGCAAGCCTGCTGATGCATCTTCCGATGCGGAGCGGCGCGTACTGGCGCAAGCGCCGAAATTACGTGTGGAAACGCTTCTCAATGGCACGTTTGCCACACAATTTGAGGATTATGCCGTCGATCAGTTTCCGATGCGTGATGAATTTCGCGCGATGAAAACGCTTGCGGCACTGAATCTCTTTATGCAGAAAGATACCAATGGTTTATATGTAGCAGATGGATTTGTGGCAAAGATCCTATATCCGTGCGACGAAGATGCAGTAGCATATGCGGCGCAGCGTTTTACATGGCTGTATGATCGATATCTTGGCGATGCGGCTGGTGTGTATGTGGCGGTGGTGCCGGATAAAGGCTGCTATCTTGCGCCGGAAAACGGATATCCGTATGTGGAGGCAGCGGATATTCAAACGCTTCTTGTGTCGCAAATGCCTGAGGTACAGTCGATCGATTTAACGGATACATTGCAGGCAGAAAGTTATTTTGCAGGCGATCCGCACTGGCGGCAGGAACAGCTCTTGCCGGCAGCGCGTGCATTGGCGGAGGCTATGCATGTATCTGAACCACAGGACTTTGCGCTGCGGACACTGCGTACGGATTTTAAGGGTGGATACATCGGACAAATTGCACTGCCGCTTGCAGGAGAAACCATGTATGCGGCGACAAATCAGATCATTGATGCAATGCGCGTAACCATCTTGCCGGAAGGCACGTGGATGGGTGTGTTGGATGAAGATAAGCTCTATAGCCGCGATCCCTACAGCGCTTATTTAAGCGGTGCGGCTGCGATTGTCACAATTGATAATCCCAATGCAGATACGGCGCGGCGTCTGGTTATTTTTCGGGATTCTTTTGCAAGTGCGCTGGCACCGATTCTGGCACAGAGCTATGCGCAGGTTACGCTTGTAGACATCCGTTATATTCAAAGCGAGCTTGTGGGACAATACGTGGATTTTACAGATTGTGACGTGCTGTTTTTATACAGCACTTTGATTCTGAATGAAAGCCGTTCGCTGCGCTGAAGACCGGTTTATGCAGTAGTTGACAGACGGTAAATGCTTTTGCTACCATAAAATGGATTGTAACAGGACAGGAGAGGAATATTATCGATGCAACCAGATTTGCATGATCAAAACGAGTCCGGACGCAGACAGGGAATGGGATTATTCGACAGACGTTTGCTGCGGGGTGTGCTGGCAGTTGTGGCATTTGCGGCGCTTCTTTTGTGGTGCGCGGATCATACGCAGAATCTGTCGCGCTTTTTAACCTGGCTGGCAGATGTCTTTTCACCGATTTTGCTGGGGCTTGGCATTGCGTTTGCTGTGAATGCAATTTTGTGCCCGATCGAACGCCTTTGGATTCGTACCAGCGGTTTGGGAGAAAAAAAGCCGCGTCTGCGCCGCGGTATTTGTCTGCTTTTAAGCGTTCTGTTGGTGCTGGGCGTTGTGTGTGCTGTGGCGTTTGTTATCTTGCCGCAGCTTTCTCAGACGGTGGAACGCTTTGTTCAGCAATTTACGAAATTTCTGCCGGAAGCAGAGAAACTCTGGGAACAAATCGTTTCTCTTGCGGAGGATTACGGCGTGACGCTGCCGCAGATTGAGCCGGAAAAAATAGAAAAAGCGCTGCAGAATTTACTCTCGGATTATGGAAATCGCCTGCTGCGTTTTTCTGCGGATCTGGTTTCCGGTGTCATTGATACGGCGCTGGCTGTGGTATTTGCCATCTATGTTTTGGCACAGAAGGAGATGCTGGCACGGCAGTGCAAGAAACTGTTGTATGCATTGTTTTCTGAGAATAGAACGCAGAAGATACTTCGTTTCTCCCGCCTTGTGAACCAGACCTTTGCCAATTTTGTTACGGGTCAGTTGACGGAAGCTGTAATTATCGGTGTGCTGTGTTTTATCGGCATGATGTTGTTTGACATGCCGTATGCGCCGGCAATTTCCGTGTTGATCGGTTTTTCCGCGCTTATTCCCGTATTTGGCGCGTTTTTTGGTACGGCAATTGGCGCGTTCCTGATTTTATCTGTGGACTTGATGCAGGCGGTATGGTTTGTCGTGTTTATTATCGTTCTGCAGCAGTTAGAAGGTAACCTGATTTATCCGCGCGTTATGGGAAAGTCTATTGGCCTGCCGGGGATTTGGGTACTGGCCGCAGTGACGATTGGCGGTGCTGCATTTGGGATCGTTGGTATGCTGATCGGCGTTCCTCTGTGCTCGGTGTTGTACTGCCTGCTTCGCAACTTTGTGGATGGAAGGGTACGGGATAAAAGATTGTCTCCGACGCTTTGGACGCAGCGGGAGGAAACGGATGGTGCGCTGCACTAAAGGGCGGCGAATTGATGTCCCTACAGGGTGACTGCATAGGGCGTTTTCCGGATGCGTTCCCAGAGATTTCATGATGAAAGAGGAGAAAAACGCAGGTGTGTGATTTAAGAAAAATTCCGGGTGTTGGAAAACACATCGAACGGGATCTTCAAAATATCGGGATTCGGCAAGTTTCAGATCTGAAGGGAAAAGATCCGGAAGAACTGTACCGACAGGATTGTCTTGCAAAGGGCTTTGTCGAGGATCGGTGTCAATTATATGTATTTCGGCTTGCCGTATATTTTGCGGAACATGAAACGCATGATGCGCAGAAACTGAAGTGGTGGTACTGGAAGGATAAAACATATCCGCAGCGATGAATATGGAATGTGCGGATGAAAAAAGAGGAAGTGCAAAAAAGTAATTCGCACTTCCTCTTTTCTTTTGCCTCAAATGCCGTGCCGTTTGGATCAGGCTCGCTTCGCTGTTTTGCGATAGAGCGCGTTTGACGCAACACACAGTGCCGTGGTAAATACCATATCCGGCAAGGTATATCCTACCGGCCAGTCCACATGCATCAGCGCTCGATATGCGACAAACCCGATAAGCCAGACCACCAGATTGCAAAGCTGAACGCTCTTGTTGCTGCAATCCTCATGCAGCAGGAAATAACTTCCAATTTGTACGGCGATCATCGGTGCAAAGACAGAGCCGATCAGATACAGGAAATCGGTGATGCTTTCCATGGGGAAGAAAATTGCGCCAAGTGTACCGATGACGGTTGCCGCAACGGCGATCGGGCGCGCACCGATGCGTTTGCTGATGGATTCCCAGGACACCCCTGCGGAATAGGCGTCCAGGAATGTCGTTGTAACGGTGGAAAGCACAACGATGACAAGCGCGGCGACGCCAAGTCCGGATTTTAAGAGAATCTGCGCAATGTCGGATTCGCCGGTGAAGATTGCTGCACCCATGCCGATGGCATACATCCAGCAGCTTGCAATGCCGTACACAATGGAAATTGCGAGCGTAGCGCGCAACGGCTTTTTCGCCTCGCGCGTATAATCGCTGACAAGTGGCAGCCATGAAAGCGGCATGGCAACAGAAAGCTCCAGCGCTGCGCCAAAGGAGATGGATTGCGCGGCGGAAGCAGAAGCACTGCCGTCAAACACGACGAAGCTTAGTACAATTGTTAAAATAAACAGGGCAGCCATGGCCACAACATTCAGCTTGCCCAGGTTTTCCACGCCGATGATGATCCAAAGGATGATCAGCGCACCGATGAGCAGACACCAGATCCAGCGTCCTGTGCTCCAGACACCATCGGCGGCCAGTGCGCCGTCATAGATCATGATGCCTGTCCAACCGATCAGCTGTACGATATTCAATACGCTGAATAACAGACTTCCCTTTTGCCCAAAACTCATTTTGACGGTTTCCATGGCGCTTCTGCGCGTGCGGCCGCCGATCTGACCGGCAAAAAACAGCAGTGCGCAGCCAATGATATGACCAAGGATGATGGCAAGTAAGCCGCGGCCAAAGCCAAGCGGCGCAAGATAGGTGCCGGTCAGGATCTCCGCGATGGAGACCGCCGCACCGAACCAGATCAAACCGTTTTCAAATGTCGATGTGCGTTTTTCCGTCATAGTCAGCGGACCTCCTTTGCAAATTCGCCCGTCAATGCAAATGCATGATTCATCGGACCGCTGCCTTTTCCAAGATCAAGCCCGGCACTCAATGCGCCGCAGATATAGTCCTTTGCGCGCATGACGCTCGTGGTAAGATCAAAGCCCTTGGCAAGGTTTGCTGCGATGGCAGAGGAAAGCGTGCAGCCGGTGCCGTGCGTATTCTGCGTGTCGATGCGCGCGGCACAAAGCCAGGTGCCCTGGCCGTTTACATACAGGAAGTCGTTTGCATCGTTGATACTGTGTCCGCCCTTAACCAGTACGGCACAGCCGTGCGTATGGCAGATTTCTTCGGCGGCACGGCGCATGTCGGCTTCGCTTTCAATGGAGAAGCCACACAACACCTGTGCTTCGGGAATGTTTGGCGTGATAACGGTTGCAAGCGGGAACAGCAGCGTCTGCAAGGCCGACACGGCGTCGGTCTGCATGAGCGCAGAACCGCTTGTTGCGACCATGACGGGATCAAGCACGATGTTTTGCGCGTTATAATGGCGCAGACGCTCGGCGATGACCTCGATCAAGGATGCGGAGGATACCATTCCGATTTTCACTGCATCGGGCCGGATGTCTGAAAAAATCATATCCAGCTGCTCGGCAAGAAAAGCGGGAGGAACCTCGTGGATTGCGGATACGCCGGTGGTGTTTTGGGCAGTCAGGGCGGTGATGGCGCTCATGGCATAGACGCCGTTCATCGTCATGGTTTTCAAATCTGCCTGAATGCCGGCGCCTCCGCTGCAGTCGCTGCCTGCAATGGTCAATGCTGTCTTCATGATTGATACTCCTTTCCTAAGTTCCAGCATCGTTTTCTTTCGCGCGACGCAAGGTGGTGCCCCCAATGCGCCGCGTATGGCGAAAGCATTTGCGCCTACAGGCGCAATGCATGCGTCCAAAATGTTGCAAAACTGGAGAAATCCTCCAGGTATATCCGACTCAGTGCGCGCAGCGCCGGCTGATTCTGTTCATGCGCATCGTACACGGCAATCGGGATGAATCCTGCATCTTTGGCGGTTTGCAAGGCAAAGCGGGTATCTTCAAAGACGAGTGTTTGCGCACATGCGGTCTGCAACAGGCGGCATGCACGCAGATAGACGTCGGGATTTTCCTTGCCATATTGCCGGCAGGATACAACGCCGCAAAACAGCGATGTCATTCCGCAGCGTGAGAGCGCTGCCAGTACGAGTGGTTCGGCAGTGACGGTTGCGATACAGCAGGACACACCCGCCTGACAAAGCTGATGAACAAATTGCGCTGCGCCCGGCTTTGGAAGGATCTCATTCCGGTAGGCCTGCGCTGCACAGCGATTCACGCCATCCTGGATTTCCTGTTCGGATAACGGCAGCGCATAGGCTTTTTTCAGGTAACGCGCACCCTCCTGCATACTCATAGGTGCAAGCGTGCGCGCAAGATCATCCTGCGGCGTGCGCCCCAGACTGCGCAGCAGGCGTGCGGGCGCCTCGTCCCAGACGTGCATGGAGTCAAACAGCGTGCCGTCAAAATCAAAGATTGCACCGCGGATCATTGTGCCTTCATGGCCCGTACGGCTTCCAGCAGTGTGGCGGTTGACGCCCCGGGATCCTTCGTACCGAAAATGGCGGAAACGACGGCGACGCCGTCGACGCCGCTGCCGGCCAAATGGGCAATATTGTCTTTTGTAATGCCGCCAATGGCGACGGTGGGAATGCGCACGACGTGACAAATATCCCGCAGCATTTCAAAGGTCATGGGCGCGGCGTCGGTTTTGGTGTGTGTGGCAAATACGGCGCCAAGGCCAAGATAGTCTGCGCCATTTTCCTGTGCCTGCATGGCTTCGGAAACCGTATGCGCAGATGCGCCGATCAGCATCGCATCTCCAACCATTGCACGTACGCGGGCAAGCGGCATGTCATCCTGCCCGACATGTACGCCATCCGCACCGCAGGCGATGGCTGCATCTACGCGATCGTTGACGATGAAGATTGCGCCGTAGCGGTGACAAAGCGCGCAAAGCTGCTGTGCCATGGCAAGAAAAGACGCATCGTCCGCCTCCTTATCGCGGAACTGAATGCAGGTGGCGCCGTTTTGCAGCGCGGCTTCCACTTGGACGGGCAACGGCATATCGCCCGATTTGGGCGGTGTCGTAACGGCGTATAAAAGCATGGTATGTTTATCGCACTTCATAGTCGGCCCCCTTTTTCAGCTGTTCGCCGGTTAAATTGGATACGGCGTCAATCATGTAAGCGCGGTAGCTGCCACTGCCGTCCTGCGGCTGCATACGCGCAGCGGCAAGCTGCCCACACAGCCCCATCGCGGCCACAGACGCGGCGACCGCCTCCAGCGGATGTTCATCATTTGCAGCCAGATAGGCTGTGGTCATGGCGGAAAGCTGACAGCCTGTCCCGGTGACAAGGCGCATGCGCGCGTCGCCGTTTCGAATGCAGAAGGCCGTTTCCTCGTCCGCAACGATGTCAATTTCGGATGTTACGGCAATGATACACCCAAATTTTTTTGCCGCATTTTTCGCGGACGCAACCGCCGCATCGAGCGTTGAAGCATCGATGCGGTCAATGGGGGATGCGTCCACACCCCGCGCGTGTGAAGAAGTGTCCTGCATCAGCGCGCGCAGTTCGGAAAGGTTGCAGCGGATCGCGCAAAAGCGGATTTCGTCCAGCAATGCGCGCGCAGTCTGCATTCGAAACGCAGAAGCCCCAACCCCTACAGGATCCAGTACAACGGGGATATGGTGACGGTTGGCGGCTTCGCCGGCGCTGCGCATGGCAGGGATCGTATATGTGTGCAGCGTACCCAGATTCAGATGCAGGCCCGCGCATTGCGCGGTGATCTGTGCCGCTTCCTGCGGATCATCCGCCATGATCGGCGATGCACCGCAGGCCAGTAAAATGTTGGCGCAGTCGTTCGCAGTGACGTAGTTGGTAATGTTGTGTACCAGAGGATGGGTATGACGCACGTTCTGGAGCATGGACGAAAACATGAAGGATCCTTTCCGCAATCTTATCTGCGTGGTTTAATCAAGCGTATTTTGCATGCGCGTCAGCACGCCGGTTTTATTGAGCGCATAAAGCAGCGCCGCACTCAAAAGCGCGCCGGCGGCAGTAGAGATCAAAAACGGTATGATGTAGGCGTAAAACGCAACCTGTGCGGCGGACTGTCCCATAAACCAGATTCCAATCGGATACGCGCAAAGGCCGCCCAGCACGGCAGTGCCGAATACCTCGCCGATGAGGGTGGGAAGGATTTTGCGCGTTTTTTTGTACACGAAGCCGCAAACAAGCGCACCCAGCATGCTGCCGGGGAATGCCATCAGCGTACCAAGGCCGAGAAGATTGCGCAGCAGGCTTGCACAGAATGCAACGCCGACAGCGTAGCCCGGTCCCAGCAGTACGGCGCACAGAATATTGACCATGTGCTGCACGGGTGCGCACTTGCTCGCGAATACGGGGAAGGATACAAAGCTTCCCACCACAGCGACGGCGCACAAGATACCGGAGATTGTCAGCTTGCGAACGTTGGTGTTTTTCATAACGGGATCGCTCCTTTTTGCTCATTTTTGTTTCGTGAAAAACGGGAAACAGCGTAAAGTCACCGATGCTTCCCGCACCTGCATCCGGCAAGACGCACAAAACGTCTGCTTTGCAGGGTCGGTCGAAGCTTTCTGGCTTCCTCTCACGCCGGAACACGGCTTCCCATCGCTTGAATACGAGACATAAGGCGCTCCCCTTTGTCCGCCGCGGACAAACCGCGGATGCCGACAACAAACCTCCTTGCTTTCAAAATGCGGAACAACAAAACGAAGGCGCCCCCGTGCGGGACGCCTCCGAAAAAAGAGCGGGTGTAACGTGCTTTTCCTACGGCGGCATGATCCGCATCAGGTGTAAGGGTCGAAGGCTTTTGCGCCCTCCTCTCAGCCCGGCAAACGGACTCCCCTGCGCGATTGAATTGTGTTGAAAGATGAAATGCGGATGCGGCAGAACTCGACATAAGGAATGGTTCTTCTTTGGCAGCACAACAGCCTTCCATCTGTTCCATCGTCTATTGTACACCGTCATAGATTTTGCCGCAAGCGCTTTTTGTCGATCTTTACGCAGATATAAAAAGAGCGCTTTCTCTCTTTTTTTAAGAGAAAGCGCTCTTGTCATGGCTGATGGATGTTAGAAAATAGCGACGACTGCACCGCCGTAAGTCTCATCGATAAACTGACGGACTTCTTCACTCTGCAGCGCCTTGACAAGCGCCTGGATGCCTTCGCTTTCTTCATTGCCTTCTTTGACAACAAGGACGTTGGCGTAGGTCTGCGCGGATTCCGAATCGGGATCTTCACTTGCGAGAATCAAAGAAGAATCAAGTCCGGCATCGATGGCATAGTTGCCGTTGATGACGGCAAGATCCACGTCTGCAAGCGTGCGCGGTACCTGTGCGGCTTCAATTTCCTGGATGTCGAGGTTTTTCGGATTGTCGACGATGTCAAGAACCGTAGCGGTAAATCCGGCGTCGGGATCCAGTGTGATCAGGCCCTGTGCTTCCAGCAGTTTCAGTGCGCGTGCCTCATTGGTGCCGTCGTTGGGTACGGCGATCGTTGCGCCATCCTGCAGTTCTTCCAAAGAAGCGGTTTTGCCGGCATAGATGCCAAGCGGCTCATAGTGAATGGCGGCCACAGGCACAAGATGCGTGTCATTTTCCGCATTGAAGTCCTCAAGATACGGGCCGTGCTGGAAGTAGTTGGCATCGATGTCGCCGCTCTCGGTTGCGGTATTGGGCAGCACATAGTCGTTGTATTCAACAATTTCCAGTGTGTAGCCTTCTTTTGCCATCAGTTCTTTTGCAACTTCGAGAATTTCGGCGTGCGGTGCGGGACTGGCGCCGACGCGAACGGTCTTGTCGTCCGCCTTTTTGCCGCAGCCGGCCAGTGCGCCAAGTGCCACGACGAGTGCAAGAAGCAGGATAAGCGTCTTTTTCATGTGGTTTGATCTCCTTTCACGTTTCACTTAATCCTTTTATCGGAAAGCTTTGCAAAGTGCATGCCAAGCTCCTGAAGAAGTTGGACGATGATAACCAGAAGAATTACGGTCAAAAGCATGACATCGTCCTGATAACGGTAGTAACCGTAGTTGATCGCCAATGCGCCAAGACCGCCGCCGCCGGTAAATCCGGCCATGGCCGAATAGCCAAGGATGGTCGTTACGGCGATCGAGCTGCCCACGACAAGAGAAGGCAGCGCTTCGGGCAGCAAGACGCGCGTGATCACCTGAAACGGCGTGGCACCCATGGCATGCGCGGCTTCAATGACGCCGGTATCCACCTCCTTGAGCGAGGATTCTACCATGCGTGCGACAAACGGCGCTGCAGCAATGACAAGCGGTACAATCGTTGCGGTTGAGCCAATTGTTATGCCGACGATTGCGCGCGTGACGGGCAGCACCCAGATCAGCAGAATAATAAAGGGAACAGAACGAAGGAAATTGACGATGAACCCCAAAACCCGGTTGACGATGCGGTTTTCCCACTCGCCGCCCACGTCGGTTGCATGAAGCAGCACGCCGATTGGCAGGCCAAACAGATACGCAAGCGCCGTAGAACCAAGCGTCATGTAAAGCGTTTCGGCAATGCCGACTAAAATCAGATTAAGCAATCCCGCCTGCATGTTCGATGACCTCCTGTTCGTAGTGAATTCCGCGCGAGTCAAGGTATGCCAGCACGCGCGTGATGGACGATTCATCCTCCGGCAGCTGCAAAAGCATCTGGCCGTAGGCCTTGCCGCCGATATTTTTGGTATCTGCGCCAAGGATATTGACGGCACAGTGGCATTCCAGCACGATGTTGGAGACGACTGGTTCAAAGGCAGAATTCCCATCAAAGACGATGCGGATACAGCGCGTGCCGGTGACAAGCTCGACCGCTTCGCTCTTTGGCAGGATGAGTTCCCGTGCGATGCGGGAACGCGGATTGACAAAGACTTCCGCAACATCGCCGCACTCAACAATGTGGCTTTGGTCGATGACGGCCACGCGGTTACAGATCTGCTCGATGACCTTCATCTCATGCGTGATGACGACGATCGTCACGCCCATGGTGCGGTTGATTTTTTGCAGCAATTCCAAGATGGAGCGCGTGGTATTGGGGTCAAGGGCGCTCGTCGCTTCGTCGCAAAGCAGCACGCGCGGATTGGTTGCCAGTGCGCGCGCAATGGCGACGCGCTGTTTTTGACCGCCGGAAAGCTGGGACGGATACGCATCGGCGCGGTCGGCCAAGCCGACCAGTTCCAAAAGCTCCATAGCGCGCGTGGTTGCCTCGGCGCGCGGCACGCCCGCAATTTCCATTGGAAAGCAGACGTTACGCAGCGCTTTTTTTTGCGACAGAAGATTGAAGCTTTGGAAAATCATGCCGATCTGACGGCGTGTGGCAAGCAGCTGCTTGCGAGACAGTGTGCTTAAATCCTGACCGTCGAAGATGACACGGCCGCTGGTGGGTGTCTCCAGGAAGTTGATGCAGCGTACAAGCGTGCTTTTACCGGCGCCGCTTAAGCCGATGACGCCGAAGATGTCGCCCTGTTCGATCGTCAGATTGATGTCCTGCAGCGCTTCAATTCTTCCCGCGGCACCTTCAAATGTTTTGCTGAGGTGTTCCAGTTGGATCATGCGTATTCCTCCGCTGATTTCGATAATGGATAAAGACATAACAAAGGCGGGAAGCGTGCTTTGCTTCCCGCCGTAAACGCATCCTTGCAGATTGGACGGGAAAATCCGTCCGCGCGTTCGGAAGATTAGTCCGGACAATGCGCGGAAAGCACAGAAAAATCGGCAGCGCACATCATGCGCATGGACATCGCCATGCACATCGCATTTTTCATTGTGGCTGCATGATAGATCATCTGTCGTCTCCCGCAAAGAAAATTACATTCGCTGTAGCAAATGCATATGCGAACGAATTATTTATACACGCTGCAGGCCGGATTGTCAAGAAAAAACGCGGCTTTTATACGATATAACGGTTAAAAAACGCCGTGTGATGCATGCACATGGATTTAACATGAGTTTACCGTGGATTAACCGCAGCACGATTTTTGTTTTAACAAAGGGACCTTATAATGACACACGAGCGCGAGGGAAGGGCTCAAGAAGAAGTGTGTGTGAAAAGGAGAAGGAAAAAAACATGAAGAAGTTTATTGTGATGATGCTTTGCGTAGCACTGGCACTTGGTGCGATGGTTGGCTGCGCAAAGGAGCAGGAACAGCCTGTTGCCGGAGACACTCCTTCGGCTTCTCAGGAGACGGAAGGCACGCAGGAAGAAACGACGATGGAAGGCGCAATCAACGTCTGCTCCCGTGAGGATGGTTCCGGTACGCGCGGCGCGTTCATTGAACTGCTGGGCATTGAGCAGAAGGATGAGAGCGGCGAAAAGGTCGACATGACCACACCCAGCGCGGAGATTACGAATTCTACTTCCGTTATGATGACCACGGTTGCAGGCAACCCCGCAGCAATCGGATACATTTCTCTGGGTTCTCTTGACGACAGCGTCAAGGCGCTGAAAATTGACGGCGTCGAGGCGACCGCGGAGAATGTAGAAAACGGTACATATCCGATCGCACGCCCCTTTAACATCGCCACCAAGGGTGAAGCAGAAGGCGTTGTTGCAGACTTTATCGATTTCATCCTCAGTGCGGATGGCAGCGCCATTATCGAACAGGAGGGCTACATCCCCGTCGGTGCGGGTGAAGCTTACGAAGGCGGCGAGATGTCCGGCACCATCACCATCAGCGGTTCTTCTTCCGTCACGCCTGTGATGGAGGTTTTGAAAGAAGCCTATGAGACACTGAATCCGGATGTGACGATTGAGCTGCAGCAGAGTGATTCCACGACCGGCATGAACGACGCGATGCAGGGCGTCAGCGACATTGGCATGGCTTCACGCGAACTGAAGGAAGAGGAACTTGCCGAACTTACCCCTGTGGTGATTGCCATGGACGGCATCGCAGTGATTGTCAACAACGAAAATCCGCTTGCGGAACTGACGGCCGAACAGGTGAAGAACATCTATGTCGGCGATGTGACCGAGTGGAGCGAATTGTAATATCATAATCCTTCCCAAACCCCAATCGCGGCTCGAGGCAGTCCTCGGGCCGCGATGTGTCTGGACGAATGATGGAGGAAGAGAAAACGGTGACAAGAATCAAGGAAGGATTGATGCGCGCGGTATTTGCGCTGACGGCATGCGTCAGTGTCGCGGCGGTTGTGCTGATTTGTGTGTTCCTGTTTGCCAACGGACTTGCCGCAATCGGCAAGATCGGCGTGCCGGAATTTCTTCTTGGGATGACCTGGCGGCCGGGGAACGATATCTACGGGATCTTCCCGATGATTCTGGCCAGTATTTACGTCACGGCCGGCGCGCTGGTAATCGGCGTGCCCATCGGTGTGCTGTGTGCGCTTTACATGGCGCGTTTCTGCCCGCCGAAGATCTATCGGATCATGAAACCGACGACGCAGCTTTTGGCGGGTGTACCGTCCATCGTATACGGCTTTTTTGCACTGGTTGTGCTGGTGCCGGTTGTCCGACAGCTGTTTGGCGGAAGCGGCAAGAGCATTCTGACGGCCTGCATTCTTTTGGGCATCATGATTTTGCCGACCGTCATCAGCGTGACGGAAGCGGCGATTCGCGCCGTGCCGCAGAGCTACTATGAAGGCGCGCTGGCGCTGGGCGCGACACATGAGCAGAGCGTGTTTTTCGTACTGCTGCCTGCGGCGCGCTCGGGCGTGTCGGCGGCGATTGTACTGGGTATCGGCCGTGCAATCGGTGAAGCGACGGCGGTTGCGATGATTGCGGGCAATCAGCCGGTGATTCCAAGCGGCCTTTTGCAGGGAGCGCGTACGCTGACGGCGAACGTCGTTTTGGAGATGGGATACGCCACGGGATTGCATCGCGAAGCGTTGATTGCAACGGCAGTCGTGCTGTTTGTATTCGTATTGCTGATTAACTTGTGCTTCTCGCTGCTGAAACGGAGGAAGGATGCATGAATACGGTGATAAGGAAAACGCGTGCGCGCCGCGCAGGATTGTATCGCGGGCGTCCGGGGTCGTGGCTGATGATGGCGGCGGTAAAGCTGTCGGCGCTGATTACAGCGGTTGTGCTGCTGTTTATCATCGGATACATTTTTGTGCAGGGGATTCCCAATCTGACGCCGCAGCTGTTTGCATGGGAATACTCTTCCAAAAATTTGTCGATGATGCCGGCGATTATCAATACGCTTACCATGACGGTTTTGACCGTACTGATGGCGGCCCCTATCGGCATCGGTGCAGCGATCTATCTTGTGGAGTATGCAAAACGGGGCAGCCGTCTTGTGCCGGTAATTCGCATGACGGCGGAGACACTGTCGGGTATCCCGTCTATCGTATACGGCCTGTTTGGTTATCTTTTGTTTAACGTGGCGTTTCAATGGGGTTATTCCATGCTTGGCGGCGCGATGACGCTGGCGATTATGGTACTGCCGCTGATCATGCGAACGACGGAAGAAGCACTGCTTGCGACGCCGGATTCTTACCGGGAAGGAAGTTTCGGTCTTGGCGCAGGGCGCCTTCGCACGGTCATGCGCATCATTCTGCCTGCCGCGGCGCCTGGTGTATTATCGGGAATTATCCTGGCGATTGGCCGCGTGGTCGGCGAGACGGCGGCGCTGATCTATACGGCGGGGACGGTCAGCGGTTTGCCGGATTCGCTGCTTTCTTCCGGAAGGACGCTGGCGGTACATATGTACGCGCTGCTTTCGGAGGGGCTGTATATTCCCCAGGCGTATGCAACGGCGGTTGTGCTGCTTGTTCTGGTGCTGGGCATCAATGCTTTGAGCACATTCCTGGCACGAAAAGTGACGAAAGGATAACGCAAAAATGGCAAAGTTTGAAATCCGGGATCTGGATTTATATTATGGCGCGTTTCAGGCGCTCAAGAAGATCAATCTGGACATTGCACAAAACGAAATTACGGCATTTATCGGTCCGTCGGGATGCGGTAAATCCACGCTGTTAAAGACGCTCAACCGGATGAACGATCTGGTGGAAGGCTGCAGGATAGAAGGAAGCGTACTGCTGGACGGAGAGGATATCTACGATCATATGGATGTTTACCGGCTGCGCAAACGCGTGGGGATGGTATTTCAAAAACCCAATCCATTTCCCATGAGCGTCTATGACAATATTGCCTACGGCCCGCGCACGCACGGCATCCGCTCCCGTGCAAAACTGGATCGCATTGTGGAGGAATCGCTGCGCAATGCCGCGATTTGGGATGAAGTCAAAGACCGCCTGAAGAAAAGTGCGCTCGGTTTATCGGGCGGGCAGCAGCAGAGACTTTGCATTGCACGTGCGCTGGCGGTCAATCCGGAAGTGCTGCTGATGGATGAGCCCACAAGCGCACTTGACCCCATTTCAACGGGAAAGATTGAGGAACTTGCAAGCGAGCTGAAGAAAAACTACACGATCGTTATGGTTACGCACAATATGCAGCAGGCATTGCGCATTGCGGATAAGACGGCATTTTTCCTGCTGGGTGAAGTGATTGAATATGCTTCGACGGAGCAGATGTTCCATGCGCCGCGCGACAAGCGCACGGAAGACTACATCACAGGGAGGTTCGGATAATGAAACGCAGTTTGGATTGGCAGCTGGAGCATCTGGGCAGTCAGATGATCAAAATGGGCGCGCTGTGCGAGGAAGCGATCGACGCTGCGGCAAAATGCCTGCAAAACGCGGATCAGAAACTTGCCGCAGGGGTTTTTGAAACCGATGCGTCAATCGACCATATGGAACATGAAATTGAAGGTCTTTGCATGCGCCTGATCCTGACGCGGCAGCCGGTGGCGGGTGATCTTCGCGCGGTGACGGCGGCGATGCGCATGGCTGCGGACATGGAACGCATCGGTGATCAGGCGGCGGATGTCACGGAGATCCTGCGGTATGCGGATTTAACCTGCTTTGCAGGGGCGACGCATATTCTGCAGATGGCGAAGGCTTCCAGCGCGATGGTGACGGAAGCAATTGATTCCTATGTGCGCAGGGATGCCTCGCGTGCCCGTGCCGTGATTGCGTCGGACGATGAAGTCGACGCACTGTTTGTTCGCGTGCGGCAGGAATTGATCGGCATTATTGCACAGGAACCGGCAAGTGCAGTGCAGTGTATGGATCTTTTGATGATCGCCAAGTATTTTGAACGGATCGCAGATCATGCGCAGAATATTGCCGAGTGGGTTGTGTATACGCTGGAAGGCAGCCTTCCGGCACGCGACGACGTGCGCGGCGGCCGTTGAGGGGAGTCGTTGCATCCATGGGCAGGAAAATTTTTAAGAGCATCTGCGCTGCGACGCTTGCCTGTGTGCTTGTATGCGTCGTGCTGATTACGGGCATCGTCTATTCGTACTTTACCGATCGAATGCTTTCTGAATTGGCTGCGGAGACTTCATATCTTTCGCGCGCGCTGGTGCAAATGGATTACGATTATGACTGGCTGGAAAACTTTCGACAGGATGAAAAACGCATTACACTGATTGCGTCGGACGGCAGTGTGCTGTACGATAACCGCGCCGATGCCGAAACAATGGAGAATCATGCCGGCCGCAAAGAGGTTGCCGATGCGCTGCAAAGCGGCGCCGGCAGCGCGATGCGTACATCCGATACACTGACAACCAGAACATTGTACTATGCGCGGCGCCTGCCTGACGGAAACGTCCTGCGCATTGCTGCAACCCAGCACAGTATTCTGATGCTGACGATTGGTATTTTGCAGCCGATTACGGTTGCGGTTGTCATAACGCTTTTGATTGCATGGTATGCCGCGTCCCGCACGGCAAAGCGGCTTGTTGCGCCGATCAATGCCATCGACCCGGAACATTGCCGCGACACGGTGACATACCCGGAACTTTCCCCGCTGATCAACAAGATTGACCGGCAGAACCGGCAGATTGCGCGTCAGCTTGCGCAGGCACAGCGCCAGAGCCAGGATATGGAATTGATTTTGTCCAATATGCAGGAAGGTATTGTCATGCTCGACGGACAAAACCGCATTGTGCTTGTCAATGAAGCGGCACAGAAACTTTTGGGCTGCGCGGGAAAGATAGGCGAGCATGCCCTGACCATGAACCGAAGCGCGGCGTTTCGGCGGTTAATTGAAAGAACCGAAGGCCAAAAACAGGCGTGTGAACAGATTACGTGTGAAGGTAGGGTATGCCAGGTGACGGCAACGCCGGTGCTTGGTAAACAGAATGAATTTTTGGGCAGTGTACTGCTCATCGTGGATATCACCGAACAGACGCAGCGACAGCGTCTGCGCAGCAGTTTTACGGCAAACGTGTCGCATGAATTGATGACACCGGTGACGGCGATCTGCGGTTATGCACAGCTGCTGCATGCGCAGGCGACTACACAGGATGTGCGGGATTTTGCAGACCGCATTTTGGAAAAGGGAAAGCATCTTGCGCATATTGTCGACGAGGCATTGACGCTGCTTGCGCTGGAAGATACGCATACCGCGACGCAGATGCAGCGTATCAATGCGTTTGTACAGGCAAAGGAGGCCATATCTGCAATACAGCAAAAAGCCTGCGGTGACGGTGTGACTGTTTCGCTGGAGGGGGACGAAAGTGCGATGATCGAGGCAGACGCGCAGATTCTGCAGAAGCTGCTCGGGGTCCTTTTGGACAATGCTGTGCGTTACAACCATGCCGGCGGCAACGTGCATGTGCGCATTTCGCAGGAAAAAGGAAACACCTGTATTGCGATCTGCGATAACGGAACCGGCATTGAAAAACAGAAACAGCAGCATGTCTTTGAACGCTTTTATCGTGCCGATGAGAGTCATCATGCATGTGATGCTGCGGGACTTGGACTTGCAGTGGCCAAACATGCGGCGCAGGCGTTGCATGCGCAGCTTACGCTGCAAAGTGAGCCGGGGAAAGGGACGTGTATCTGTATTCTTTTTCCGTCGGATGTTCCGTGCCGGAACGAATCTTGAATAAAGAAAGAGGCGTCCCTGCTGGAATAAGCAGGGACGCCTCTTTTTAGAATGATTGCTGTTTTCAAATAGATGCCTGTATGGTATTGTAACGATACGCAATCTTTGTAAAAACGGTTTGACAGGAGGC